>JAEDNF010000161.1 GCA_016302655.1 Oscillospiraceae bacterium
AGATTTATCATATGCGGCTCTCTCAGTGAGGTATATATATTATTTGCCAAAATGTCACCGAAATTTTCCACAGTGGATATATCTTCCGCTGATGTAGCCGCAAGAGCCTCGATACTTCCGAAGTGCTTCATCAACAGTTGAGCATTCTTCTGCCCTATTCCTCTTATTCCGAGTGCAAATAAAAGTCTGTCGGGAGAGTTTGTCTTTGAGTCTTCAATGTTTTTTAGTAGCTTTGCCGCTGATACTTTTCCGAAACCGGGCAGAAGCTCAAGATCCTGACCGTCAAGAGTATACAAATCAGCTACAGTCTTAATAAGCCCGTTCTCAACAAGCTGCTTTACTACCGCTTCACCCAGACCGTCAATATTCATTGCGGCTCTTGAAGCAAAATGCTCTATATTTCTCAAAAGCTGTGCAGGACAGTTGATATTCTTACAGCGTATTACTGCCTCGTCATCTTCTCTTTCCGCTTGTGCGCCGCAAACCGGACAGGTGCTCGGTATTACGAAAGGTACGCTTGAGTCACAATGACTGACGCTTCTCACGACCTCGGGGATAATATCGCCTGCTTTGCGAACAGCAATAATGTCGCCTATGCGTATATCCTTTGAGTCTATATAATCCTGATTATGCAGAACAGCTCTTGAAACGGTCGTGCCTGCAAGCCATACCGGTTCAAACACCGCTACCGGAGTCAGCGCTCCCGTTCTGCCGACATTTATCTCTATATCGAGAAGTTTCGTTTCTTTCTCTTCCGGCGGATATTTAAAAGCGACCGCCCATTTGGGTACTTTTGCCGTACTGCCCAGCCTCTGCCTGAGAGAAAAATCGTCTACCTTTATAACCGCACCGTCGATGTCGTAAGGGTAGCTCTGTCTGTTCTCGCCGATCTGTGCAATGCGTTCAACAGCCTTATCTATGCTGTCAAAGGTCTTATATCCATCTATAACATTAAATCCGAGCGACTTCATATAGTCCAGACTTTCGCTGTGAGAAGTAAGCGTTTTGCCTTCTATACGCTGGAGGTTGAACACGAAAATATCAAGTCCTCTTGAAGCGGTAACTCTGCTGTCCTTTTGTCTGAGCGAGCCGGCGGCCGCATTTCTCGGGTTCTTTGCAGGCGGTTCATCATTGGCAAGCTGTTCTTTTACAAGCTTTTCAAAGCTCTCCTTAGGCATATATACTTCGCCTCTGACCTCGATAAACGGAAGCTTTTCGTTAAGCTCTTTCGGAACGGATTTTATTGTCCTGAGATTCTTGGTTATATCCTCACCGACAAAACCGTCTCCCCTTGTAGAGCCTCTTGTAAATACTCCGTCTACATATTCGAGCGATACAGAGAGTCCGTCTATCTTCGGCTCAACACAGTACACAGCCTTGCCGACCGCAGTATTAACACGCTCATTGAAATCGTACAGCTCGGCTTTCGAAAAAACATCCTGTAAACTGCCCATCTGTACCTCATGAGTCACTTTTTCAAAAGTATTGATAGCATATCCGCCGACATGCTGAGTAGGCGAGTTTTCGGATACAAGCTCGGGATTTTCGGCTTCTATCTGCTTTATCCGCCTCATTAGCCTGTCATATTCATCATCCTCGATAGTCGGATCGTCAAGCACATAATAATTGAAATTATGCTGCTCAGCTGTTTTGCAAAGCTGTTCGTATTCTTTTTTTATCTGTTCCTTATCCATTTATGTTCCTTCCGAATAATCAGTCATAAGGTTCTGCCCCGAAATCGTTTATTGTATCAACAATATCCTTATCCTCAGTTATTACATGAGTATAACTTTCCGGTACATTGCCGACTATTACTGTTTCTGCAATGAGAAAATCTCCGCAGACTTTCGTCTCAACCGAATACATAGGTATAAACGCAGTTACGCTGACAGTTGTACGCATTATCATTCTGTGGAGCGTCTGATTGATTCCTGCATCAGTAAACTCACTGATAAAAACAGCATCAGCATAACCTTTTGGCTCAACAGACATTCTCACCGTAGGTCCCATACCGTATAATAGCGGCACACCGCTGAGCGTTCCGACAGACAAATCAACATTCTCGGTTTCGCCGTTCATAAGCCTGTCATTAATCTCGTTTAGCATATCATTCTTTATGCGGTTAATGAGATTGGTATTGCTCTCAATCGAAGCTACTCTGCCATCCGAAGTATAACTCAGTTTAACCAGCTTATCATAGTCTGCCCCGTCAGCAAGAATAGAAAGTCTCTCGTTAATGGCATCATCTATAAGACTCACCGTAACCACTTTAGAATTGTACTCGCATACATTGATAATATTCGGTCGTATCATCAACTGCAATATTCCTGCAAGTCCCAGCAGAACAAACGCAGAGCCGATAAGCTTTATACCGATGCGCCGTCTGAGCTTAGAGAAGTCTTTTTTCATATAATCACCTGTTATAAAGAAGCTATATTCATAACAGGCAAAAATTATGACGGTTACTTCATTTTATAAAATGCTGTGAATGCCTTGTACGCCATATATACATCGTTCTTCGCAGTAAGCTCAAAAGGAGCATGCATTGAAAGAACGGGTACTCCGACATCAATAGTATCAATATTAAGATTAGCAATATAAGCCGCAACTGTTCCGCCGCCACCGAAATCGACCTTTCCGAGTTCGCCCGTCTGCCATACAACATCGTTCTTATCAAGCATACTGTGGATAAGACCAACATACTCGGCACTTGCATCGCTTGTACCGGACTTTCCTCTTGCGCCAGTGTACTTTGTAACTACTATACCCTTGTTAACAAAAGCACAGTTATTTTTCTCGTAGCCCTCGGGGAATGTTGGATCAAAAGCCGCATTTACATCAGCTGAAAGGCATCTTGAAGCTGATATGACCGTTCTACCGTCACTGCCCATATTCTCTGCAAGATCGTAAAGGAAGAACTTAAGATATGCAGAACGAAGTCCTGTATTGCCGTCACTGCCTGTCTCTTCCTTATCGGTAAGAACACATACAGCTGTCTTTTCGGGAACGCTCTTCATATCAAGCAAAGCAGTAAAAGCGGTGTAAGCACATACTCTATCATCCTGACCGTATGCACCGACAAGACTTCTGTCAAAGCCGACATCCTTTGCTTTGAAAGCAGGAACACACTCAAGTTCTGCGCTTAAGAAATCTTTTTCGATTATTCCATACTTCTCAAAAAGGATACTCAAAAGATTAAGCTTTACTTTTTCGCTTATCTTGTCATCTCTGAAAGGCCTTGAACCTATGAGAATATTAAGCTCCTCGCCGCTTATCAGCTTGTTTGCCGGTCTCTTGTACTGCTCTTCTGCAAGATGAGGAAGAAGATCGGTGACAACAAATACGGGATCGCCCTCTTCTTCGCCTATCCTTACGCTGACTTTTGTTCCGTCAGCCTTTACAATAACTCCGTGAAGCGACATAGGCACCGTAGGCCACTGATATTTCTTTATACCGCCGTAATAATGCGTCTTGAAATATCCGAGTTCGTCTCTCTCATATAATGGATTCTGCTTTAAGTCAAGTCTCGGAGAATCAATGTGTGCCGCAGTAAGATTTACGCCTTCGGATATATCTCTCTTGCCGATAACAGCAAATATCACGGCTTTTTCTCTGTTAAGAAGATATACCTTATCGCCTGGCTTATAGGAAGCGTGCTTGTCAAAAGGCGCAAAACCTGCCTTCTCAGCCATAGCAACAGCCGTTGCCGCCGCTTCTCTTTCGGTCTTTCCTGCGTCAAGGAAACTCTTATAACCTTCGCAGTATTTGTCAGCCTTTTTCTGCTCCTGTTCGCTCATAACAAGCGTGGAGTGTTTTTTTTCATAGAACAGCTTTTCTTTAAGCTGTTCTGCCTGTGATTTCTTTTCAGCCATTTTTATTGCCTTTCTTTATTTTTTATACAGCCTGCAATAAATATCGTAGGCGTTTGTTATCTTATCAACATAGTGAGCCGTGTCGGGATTCGGTATATCAGTAAGCCTTCCGTTTTCAGAATATCTTTCGTCGGACAGCCACGACTCAACACTGCCCTGTCCGGCATGATATGCGGCGGCAACTTCATCAAGTTCACCGAAACATTCATGCAGATAGCTAAGCAGATAACATCCGTATCGGATGTTTGTTTCAGCCTCATACATTCGGTCAAAGGTCATAAGCGGATCGTTTTCCTCGTCAAGCTTGTACCTTATCCACTCAAATGTTTCGGGCATTATCTGCATTAATCCCCTTGCTCCGAGATAAGATTCCGAATTTTCATTGAAGCCGCTTTCTGTCAGTATAAACGAGTATACCTCATATTTGTCCAGCTTATACTGTGATGAATAGCGGTCAACAAACTCGCTGTACATTGTAGGATGCGACGATAGTTCATATTTTGTGTATCCTATGAACACGGCGAAAGCAACCGCTGCACAGATTACAAGACTTACAAAGGTTATCAAAAGCGCCTTTACGCTTGTTTTTTTACTTTTTCTCATAATTGCCTTTCGACAT
>JAEDNF010000162.1 GCA_016302655.1 Oscillospiraceae bacterium
GCGTTATGCACAGCGCCTGTGCTTTCCATATAGCTTATCAGCTTCTCGGCAGAATCGGTCGGAGAACACATAAGAACTCTATAACCGTCAACGGCTATGACATCTTCCGAGCCGCAAGCAACACGGAAAATGCCGGGAAAGAAGAAAAACAGTTGAATGTTCCGAATTTCATAACGGAAAACACCGATGAAATCAGTAAAACGGATAATACTGCGGATACTGCAATGATGATAATGCGCTTTTTTGTTTTTGACATGATTATTCCTCCTTATAAGTTCACTCGGTTTCTATTGCTTTTGCTATTTCATCCCAGCTGTAAACACGCTTTATATTAGGGTGGCGCAGATTCTTATTGTACGGTGCGTCAAACAGCAGTACCTTTACGCCGTTATCCGCAAGATATTTTGACACCTTGGGGTTATCGTCTATCATAATATCAACTTCAAACTTGCGGCAGCCTCTGAGCTTGTCCCCGTTTGAATCCTTCTCCGTACAGTAAAATGTTCCGTCAAAGCTGTAGCCGTGCTTTTTTATCCAGTCGGTATACAGCTTTTTGCTGTACAGTCCGAGCGGATTTTTATATGCCGCAAAACGCCTTGCCGTAATCTGATATACCGAATGTCCGCCGCTTTTCATCCCCTCTATTACCGATAGAGAGTTTTCTCTCGGGTGAGCGTTCTTGCAGTATGAGAAGAAGTACCTTACACCGAAAAACGCCTCCTGCAGCTTTGAACATCCGAACACTTCGGTAGCTCTGTAGCCGTCAGGGTTGTCGGGATCACGCCTGAACCACTTCTTGCCGTATTCTATTATAAATTCCGACAGGTCGGTAAGTACGCCGTCGCAGTCCACGCCGATATGCATTGTTTCATTCCTTTCCCCTTGATAACTATATTATACTATTGTAACTGCGGCTTGTCAATTTCAAAAATCAACATTTATAACGGCGTGTTTCCATAATTTGCACTATTATCTGTTTGTATCCCTGCGCATAATAAAAAATATCTACAAAACTTTAATTAAATCTTACATTTCGGGGCTTTTGATATTGACATTACGCTCGAATTGTGTCAAAATAATTATATTGATTTTTTTCGGCGTTTTCCGTAGTTTTGTTTTCTGCAAATAAGCGGCAGACGCCGTATATTACATCAGCTGAAAGGCAGAACTGAATTGAAATATGATGTTGTTATAGTCGGTGCGGGACCTGCCGGTATTTTTACCGCAATAGAGATGGTACGCAACAATACCGACAAGAAGATACTGATAGTAGAAAAAGGCGCTTCCGTTGAAAAAAGAAGCTGTCCCAAGTCAAAGACAAAGACCTGTATGAACTGCAAGCCCTATTGCCATATCACTACGGGCTTTTCGGGCGCAGGCGCATTCTCAGACGGAAAGCTGTCGCTGTCGTGCGAGGTGGGCGGTACTCTCCCCGAGCTTATAGGCGAGGAGCTTGCACAGGAGACGATAAACTACACGGACAAGATATATCTTGAGTTCGGTGCAGACACTCATGTCGAAGGCGTCAGCGATCCCGACAAGATAAGAGATATCCGTAAAAAAGCGATAAACGCAAATCTGAAGCTGGTTGACTGCCCTATCCGCCACTTAGGGACGGAGATGGCGCACGAGCTTTATTTCAAGATAGAAAAATATCTTATCGAAAGCGGAGTTGAAGTCCTTTTCGGCAAGAACTGCGAGGATATTCTTATAGAAGACGGTGTGTGCAAGGGCGTGATCATTTCAAACGCCCGTGACGGCTCCGACCGTGAGACGATATACGGCGACCATATAGTAGTCGCTACCGGAAGAAAGGGCGCAGACTGGCTTGAAAAGACCTGCGAGGCACACAATGTAGAGCATACTCCGGGTACTGTTGACATAGGCGTAAGAGTCGAAGTCAGAAACGAAGTTATGGAAGAGGTAAACGCCGTTTTGTATGAGTCAAAGCTCATAGGCTATCCCCTGCCGTTCAAGAATAAGGTGCGTACCTTCTGCCAGAATCCCGGCGGCTTTGTAAGCCAGGAGAATTACGACAACGATTTAGCCGTAGTAAACGGCCATTCATACAAGGAGCTTAAAAGCAACAACACAAATCTTGCCATACTCTGCTCCCACAACTTCAGCGTACCGTTCAATCAGCCGATCGAATATGCAAAGAAGGTCGGAGAGCTTACCAATATGCTGGGCAACGGTCATATACTCGTACAGCGCTACGGCGATATCCTTGACGGTAAGCGCACCTGGGCAAAGGAGCTTAACTTCTCGAATGTTAGACCTACCCTGCCCGACGCTGTTGCAGGAGATATAACTGCGGCTATGCCCTACCGCACGCTTACCAATATCATAAACTTTATAAAGGCTGTAGATATGGTAGTTCCCGGCTTTGCCAGCCGTGAAACGCTTCTTTACTCGCCCGAGCTCAAATTCTACAGCAACCGCATAAAAATGGACGAGCATTTCAACACGAATATAAAAGGTCTGCACTGCCTTGGCGACTCAAGCGGCTGGACAAGAGGTCTGATGATGGCGTCTGTCATGGGCGTTCTGATGGGCCGTGAATTACTGAAATAGACGGAGGAAAATGAAATGCAGCTTCTGGAAGAGCGTATCAGAAAAGACGGCGTTGTCAAAGAGGGAAATGTTCTTAAGGTAGACAGCTTTCTCAATCATCAGATGGATATTGCGCTGTACAACGAGATAGGAAAAGAATTCCGCAGACTGTTCCCCGATAGATCCATAAACAAGATACTCACCATTGAGGCGTCGGGTATCGGTATTGCCTGTGTTACCGCCCAGTATTTCGGCTGTCCGGTAGTATTCGCAAAGAAGGCGCAGAGCGTCAATATAGACGGCGATGTTTACTCGACCTCTATTGAGAGCTTTACGCACAAGCGTACATACAATGTCATCGTCAGCAAGAAATTCTTATCCCCCGATGATAATGTGCTTATCATCGACGACTTTCTTGCAAACGGCTGTGCCTTGCTCGGACTTATCGATATAGTTAAGGGCGCAGGCGCAAATATAGCAGGTGCAGGCATAGTTATCGAAAAAGGATTCCAGAAAGGCGGAGACCTTGTCCGTTCAAAAGGCATAAGAGTTGAATCGCTCGCAATCATCGATGAGATGTCCGTAGACATCGGCTGTACTTTCCGCAAGCAGTAAGGATAATACGGCATTAAGCCGATTATTATATCTATTTTTCACAGGGAGGAAAATCATGAAAAAAAGACTGATCGCCATTATTCTGGCGGCAGCTTGCGCATTATCCGCAGCACTTACAGGCTGTTCAAGCGCAGGCACAAGCTCAACAAGTACCGATGCAAGCTCAACAGGTACTGACACAAGCTCGGCAACAAGCAACAACGAAAACTCAAGCAGTGAGGGTAACACTGTAGTAGCAGGCTTCGTTTATATCGGAAAGATCACCGACGGAGGCTACACACAGGCTCACGACGCAGGCAGACTTGCAGTTGAGGCTATGGGCGTACAGACCTATTACATCGAAGATGTACCCGAAACCGTTGCAGACACAAAGGAAGCTATCCAGACTCTTATTGACGAAGGATGCAACCTCATCTACACTAACTCCTTCGGATTTATGGAAGGTACAGACCAGATGGCTAAGGAACACCCCGAGGTTAAGTTCGCACACTGCTCCGGCTATATGAGAGAGGACAATATGTCCACCTACTTCGGTAAGGTATACCAGGCTCGTTACCTTGCAGGTATCGTTGCAGGTATGAAGACCGAGAAGAACTACATCGGCTATGTTGCCGCTAAGGGCATACCCGAAGTTATCCGTGGTATCAACGCATTCACACTGGGTGTACAGTCAGTTAACCCCGACGCTAAGGTTGAAGTAGTATTCACAGATACCTGGTACGATCCCACAGTTGAAAAGCAGGCAGCTCTTGAGCTTCTCAACAAGGGCGTTGATGTTATCGCACAGCACCAGGATACAACAGCTCCTCAGGTTGCCGCTGAAGAAAAGGGCGCATTCTGCATAGGCTACAACTTCCCCACACCCGATGCAGCTCCCAAGGCTTACCTCACAGCAGCTTGCTTTGACTGGAAGACATTCTACACCGATGATGTTCAGAAAGCTATCGACGGCACATGGACTTCACGCGCATACTGGGAAGGTCTTGCTTCTGATATGACATATCTTGATGAACTGTCATCTCTCTGCGCAGAAGGTACACAGGCAAAGGTTGACGAAGCTCAGATGGCTATAATCAACGGAACTCTTGAACCCTTCACAGGTCCTCTCTACGATCAGAACGGCGAGCTCAAGGTAGCAGACGGCGTTAAGATGACCGACGACGAGATCTGGAACATGAGCTGGTTTGTTAAGGGTGTAGTAGGCACTATCCCCGCATAAGTAAAAACAAAGACAATACGAGCAGTCGCATTATCGGCGGCTGCCCGATTTGTCTTTTTAAAGCACCGGAGTCTTTTCTGCGACGCTTTAAAAAGA
>JAEDNF010000163.1 GCA_016302655.1 Oscillospiraceae bacterium
GCTGTGATATGAGCGGACTCAGCCTTAAAAATGTCACGCTGTCGCTTATTGATACAAGGAAGAATAAAACGCTTTTCAGCGAGCTTGGCGAGATGCTTTTCACGCATTTCGGCGTAAGCGGTCCGCTGGTGCTTTCAGCATCGGCTTTTGTCAAGAACAGTAATTATAAGCTGGAAATTGATTTAAAGCCTGCTCTTGATGAAAAAAAGCTGGACGCAAGACTTCTCCGTGATTTTGCCGAACAGCACGCAAATCAGATATCGACCGTGATGAGAGGGCTTTTGCCGCAGGCAATGGTCGAGCCGGTACTGGATAAGGCAGGAGTGCCGATAGACACAAAGATAAGCGAAATAACAAAGCTTCAGAGAGCCGCAATAATACACGCACTAAAGCACTTTGACCTTACCGTGACGGGACTTCGCCCGATAGAAGAAGCAATAATCACAGACGGAGGCATTTCTCTCAAAGAAATAGACCCCAAGACAATGCAGTCAAAGCTTGTCGAAGGACTGTACTTTGCAGGAGAAATCATCGACTGCGCCGCTTACACGGGAGGATATAATCTGCAGATAGCTTTTGCCACAGCGCACAGCGCGGCAATGGCGTGCTCTGACAGCAATATATAAATCAGAATGTCAAAGATTCAGCCTTTGGCATATTAATAAAATAGCAGGATATAATAAACCGCCGGGCAAGCTAACCTTGAAATACATCGAGGTAACTGTCCGGCGGAATTGCTTAAGGCGCAGCCTTCGGAATTGCTTAAGGCGCAGCCTTCGTTTTCTTGACATAATCCTAAAAAAATATTATCATAAACTTACCAACCATTTTTAAAAACTCCCCACTATATTATTGAGAACGTTCTTAAAGCGAGGGAAAAGCAATGAACAAGCAGGACGCTGATATAATCATAGCTTCGTATGTTAAGAAGCTGTTTGGTTTCGCAATGTCAAGGCTGTCAAAAATCGACGAGGCGGAGGAACTTGCGGCAGAGATTACCTTTCAGGTGTATGCTTCCTTGTTGAAACAGGATAGAATTGCAAACCTTGACGGCTATATCTACCGCATTGCCCGAAATGTTTATGCACGGTATATCGACGACAGAAAGCAAATCACCGCCGTTGACGGGCTTGAGTATGTCCCCGACAGCAGAGATTTCACGCAGGAAATAACAGACAGCGAAAGCTATGGTATTCTGCGGCGTGAGATAACCTATCTTTCAAAGCAGCAGCGTGAGATAATCGTTCTGCACTATTTCCACGACAAAAAGGTGGCAGAAATTGCAACGCTTCTTTCCCTTAACGAAAACACGGTAAAATGGCATTTAGCCTGCTCACGAAAGGAGTTAAAAATGGGCATGGAAAAGACAAGAACTACGGGAACTCTCGGCACAGAGCCGATACGATTTTGTGATATGGGACACAACGGCTGCTTGGGCAGCAAGGGCGATACCTCAGATTTTCTTGCAAAGGTCATCACGCAGAATATTGCTTATGCAGCATATCATCAGCCGAGAACTATCAACGAAATTGCCGAGGAGCTTGGTATCAATCCGATATTCGTTGAGGACGAGGTCGCAGTTCTTGAAGAATACGGCTTTATGGACAAGCTGAAAAACGGAAAATACCGCACCAATATACGGATATATGAGCCAAACGAAACTCGGCACCGGATTTATAAAGAGATTGAACCGAAGTACACCAAACTTTTTGCCGAAAAATTCTTCGCACCGATTCTTGAAACAATAACCGAAATTCCCAAATGGCTTCATATTCCCGACAATGACATACACCTTATGAAATGGTGTCTTGTGTGCTTTATGTCCCATAAGCTTATAGAGGCAAATGGCTGCGACTATTCAAAATATTACATAAAGCGTCCCGACGGCGGCGATTATATAGCATTTGCAACTCTTGATGTAAAGCCTGATTGGGACACAAGCGAAGCTGAGCCAAATATCTACGGGGCGTGTGGCGATATGGGGCGAGCAAACTTTACAGACGAAATATGGTGGAAAAGCTGGCAGCTTGATTGCTACTGGAGCGGAAGAACAGGCGGCTGGAAAGATAATCTTAACGAGGATTTTGACAAGGTATATTTCTGGCTTAATAATCAGCTTCCGGAAACCACAGCCAATGCCGAAAGCTACGCCCGCCTGCTTGAAAAGGGATACCTTATAAAAAACGGCGACGGGTACAAGTGCAATCTTATCCTTTGTGACAGCGAAAGAAAGTGGACTGAATATATCCCCGAAGCCACAGAGGAAGTAAAGGAGTTATCCCGTCAATATGCCGCAGAGGTAGAGAAAGCTCAGTTAATCGGTCAGCCCGAGCATATGCACGAGCTGATAAAATGGCAGAGCAAAAACGCCGCCGGCATGCTTCACACGAGAGTGATGAAAGCCTTGCTTGATATGGGCGTGCTGAAAATGCCTACTGAGGAACAGGCAAAAGGACTTTGTACTATTATGTTTTTGGGTGAATGAAATTTGATACACAATATGCAACAATAATGTACTGTGACAGCAATATAAAAATCGGCACGGCAAAGGCGCAGCCTTCGGAACTGCTTAAGGCGCAGCCTTTTGTATAGTAATTGCATAGCAGTATATTAAAAACCGCCGGACAAGCTAACCTTGAAATAAATCGAGGTAACTGTCCGGCGGAAATGCTTAAGGCGCAGCCTTCGGAACTGCTTAAGGCGCAGCCTTTATACACCTTCGTGTCCAGGTACATATTCCGAGTTGTCATCTGCACTGTTGTCGTATGTTTCCTGCACAGATGGCAACTGAGCATTTTTATCCTTGAATACGAACTTCAGCAACACGGGAGTTATAACCGTTGTGATAACCACCATTATTACTATAGGGCCGAAAAGGCTGTTGCTCATAAGTCCGAGATTAAGTCCTTTATCCGCAACTATAAGTGCGACCTCGCCTCGTGATATCATGCCTACGCCTATCTGCAGAGCCTCTTTGTTTGAGTATCTGCACAGCTTTGCGCCGAATCCGCAGCCCAATACCTTTGTCGCAATAGCAACAACAAGCAGAACTACGGCGAACAGTATTATCATCGGAGTCATATCCGTCAGCGTAACCTTAAGACCTATGCTTGCAAAGAAAATTGGCGATAACAGCAGATATGACATAGTGTCAAACCTGTGTGCGATGTACTTTGTCTTGGATGTACTGGAGATGACAAGACCGGCAACAAACGAACCGGTTATATCCGCTACTCCGAAAAATTCTTCTGCGGCATACGCAAAGATAAGGCACAGAGCGAAGCTGACTATAACATAACGGCGCTGTTTTTCTTCTGTCCTCTGAGTCCATTTGTTGAAAACAAAGTGGAAGAAAACGCCGAAGAGCAATGCAAATGCAAAGAAGCCGAGTATCTTAAGTATTACAATTACTATATTTCCCGATTTGGGATCGGCAAGAGAAGTAATTACCGTAAGGGCGATTATGCCCAGAACATCATCAATAAGCGCCGCACCGAGTATCGCATTTCCTGCCTTACTGCTGAGCTTTCCCAGTTCCTTAAGCGTTTCAACGGTAATGCTTACAGAAGTAGCGGTAAGAATTACTCCGACAAATACATCCTGTAGGAACTGCGGAGCAGACAGATCGGGATCGGCTGTACCGAAACAAAACGCCGTAACCGCACCGCCTACAAGCGGTACAACAACGCCGCACAGAGCAATGACCGTGCTTGCAACACCGCATTTCTTCATTTCACGGATATCCGTCTCCAGTCCTGCGGCAAACATAAGTACAATAACGCCTATCTCGGACAGACTGCTGAGTACCGGCGTTTTGTCGAGTGAGATAAGGTTGAGACATACCGGTCCGAGCACGATACCGGCTACGAGTGCGCCGACTACCTGAGGCAGTTTTATTACCTTTGACAGCAGACCGAACGCCTTGGTGAAAATAAGGATTATCGCAATATACAAAAGATAAGTATAATCCATAGTTCATCTTCCTTTCATATTCAATTTTGTTCTACTTTTCTTTTCATCATAAAAGCTATACCGATTTCTCGATATAGCCTTTTGTTTTTATCTGTATGACCGTATTATAACACCTATTTAAATTATGTCAATCTGCCCGGAAGCGCTGTAGAAAAAACTTTTCAAAAATCTATGAATTAACCAAATGTAAATGTTATGAGTGGATAATTTTCTTGTGATATTTTGCAAATTTTTAGAAGAAAAAATTCATTTTTGCAACAGTTCACGATAGAGGGTTTTCGTAAATATGCAAAAGAAAAACACCGCAGAAATGCGGTGTTTCAGTTTGTCGAAAAAGTATCAATTTCTAAAAATAGAGCAAATTATATATCCCTATCCCCTAAACCTTCGTGAACGCTCTGTGGTTCGGCATCCGTGCCGCACTTTTGGCGTTCACTTTCAGGCATCCTTGCCTGCCT
>JAEDNF010000164.1 GCA_016302655.1 Oscillospiraceae bacterium
GGGAATTGATTTAACAAATTTAGGAAATATCGCATTGCAATAAAGCCGTAAAGGTTATTCAGCCGCTTCCGAAAAGTACGGAGGCGGTTTTTTGTTTTATCCTTTGGGTGCGGTATTAAATTTTCACAAAGGCTTGAAAAAAAGAACGGTTTAGTATATACTATCTTAAAGGACTAAAAGGAACAGCAATATAAAGGAGCGTTTATAGTGGGAGAACACGGAAAAAAGGCAAAAGAGCTTTTTATGAGCGGATATAACTGTTCACAGGCGGTACTTCTCAGCTTTTCGGATGTAACCGGACTTGATGAAAAGACTGCCGCAATGCTGGCTTCAGGCTTCGGCGGCGGAATCGGGCGTATGCGTGAGGTGTGCGGAACGGTCAGCGGAATGGTAATGGTATTAAGTCTTGTCTCAGGCTACAGCGATCCTGCCGACAATGAAGGCAAGAAGGATACATACGCCGCTGTGCAGGCTCTTGCAGATAAGTTCAAGGAGCAAAACGGCAGTATAATCTGCAGGGAACTGCTCGGACTTGACAAACCCGAGGGTACGCATATCCCCGAAAAAAGAACGGCAGAATACTATAAAAAACGCCCGTGTGCAGACCTTGCACAGATGGCGGCGGATATACTGGAAGAATATTTAGTCGAAAAGAAAATTCTTGACGGGAAAGGATGTAAGATATGATAGCGCTTATTACGGGAGCAAGCTCCGGTATCGGCAGAGAGATGGCAAAAAACCTTGCAACGAGAGGTGTGAACCTTATCCTTGTGGCAAGGCGCACCGAAAGGCTGTTCGAGCTTAAGGAAGAAATCAAATTCAACTGTCCGGGCGTAAAGGTCAAGACGATTACCGCAGACTTATCAAAACAACAGCAATGCTTTGACCTTTATGACAGAGTAAAGGACTACAGGATAGATTTTCTGTTCAATAATGCAGGCTTCGGTCTTTACGGAGCGTTTACCGAAACCGATCTTAACGAAGAGCTTGCAATGATAGATGTAAACATCAAGGCGGTTCATATTCTCACAAAGCTGTTTTTGCGTGATTTTACCGAAAGAAACAGCGGATATATCCTCAATACCGCTTCTGTTGCGGGATTTATGCCCGGACCTTTGCTTGCTACCTATTATGCGACCAAGAACTATGTGGTGCAGCTTACAAAGGCGATATATGAAGAGCTTCGCAGTACAGGCAGCAGAGTAGTAATAAGCGCACTCTGCCCGGGACCTGTCAATACGGAGTTCAACGCAGTTGCAGGCGTCAAGTCATTCGGTATGCCTGCAGAAAATGAGGCTTATGTTGCGGATTATGCGATAGAACGGCTGTTATGCGGCGATCTGCTGATAATACCGGGAATGACAACAAAAGCGGCGGCGGCAGGCTCAAGATTTGCGCCGACAAAGCTGCTGCTCAGAACAGTAAGAACTATACAGGAACAGAAAAACAGATAACAGAGGGCTATATGGCTTACAGAACAGATTTTGACAAACTTAAGGAACAACTTGATTTTCCCCCTAACCCCGACAAGCCTGTCTCAAAGCAGGCAAGCGAAAACACGGTAAAGCTGTTTTCGTATCTGAAAAGCATTTACGGCAAAAAGCATCTCAGCGGACAGCAGTATCTTCAAAGAGAAGAGCTTGAGGATATGGTATACTATCCCCTGACCGAAAAACTGCCTGCGGTGCGTGGTTATGACTTTATGGGAGTAAGCTCCTGCAAGAAGACCGACGACCAGGTTGACAGAGCGATAAAGTGGGCGAAAGAATGCGGCGGCATAGTGACTATGTGCTGGCATTGGTATGCCCCCGACGATATGAACGACTATACTAAAGGCTCATCGTTTTACTATAAAACTACCGGTTATGACCATAAGACGAGCTTTGATATCTGCAAAGGCGTCACCGAGGGAACGGCGGAGTATGACTTTATTATCCGTGAGATAGATATGGTTTCCGCCGAGCTTAAGCGTATGGCTGAGCTGGATATCCCTGTGCTGTGGAGACCTCTGCACGAGGCAAACGGAAACTGGTTCTGGTGGGGAAATCACGACGAAGAGCACAGACAGGCATATAAAAAGCTGTGGTATATGATTTTTGACAGGATGGAAAATTACCATAAGCTGACAAATCTTATATGGGTATGGAACGGACAGGATAAGTGTATGGAGGTAAGCCCCAACACCTTTGATATCTGCGGTGATGATATCTATTCCGTAAAGGAATATGACCATTCTTCGCAGAAAGAGCGTTTTGCTTACTGCGAGCAGATGGCTTGCGGTAAGATGGTAACGCTGTCGGAGTGCGGATACATCCCCGATCCCGATGAGATGAAGAAAGACGGCGCTATGTGGCTGTGGTGGCTGCCTTGGTGGGGAGAATTTGTATATAAAAGAGAGGGCGGCAAGGTGGTATTTACCGCTGACGGCAAGCCCATTATAAATGATAAATATATGACTGAGGATTTTCTTAAGCGTATAATGTCACATCCCGATGTAATAACGCTTTGCGACCTGCCCTGGTATGATAAAAGCAAACATACTCTGCCAAATAGCTTGCAGAAAAATCTCGGAAGGGCGGGTAATGTATGAGAATAGCGGCAATAGCGGCTGCGGCTTTGCTTGCGGTACTGCTGTGCGGCTGTTCGGATACGGCAATCTCAGAAGAAAACTCCGTCGGCAGTAATTACTCTTCTTACGATACCGAGAATAAGGATATATCCTGCGAAGAGCTTGCACTTCTTGCAATTGACAGCGGAGTATTTCCCGATATGGTAAAAGTAACGGAGCAGGCTTTGCTTGATACGGTCATGGATTTTTCCCGGTACGGAATAGATGAGTTTAGCGTATATCAGCAGGCGATAAGCGTTGAGCTGTCTGAGATAGTTATTGTTCATTCAAAGCAGCCCGATGAAGCCGAAGCGGCTCTTACACAAAGGCGTGAAGCGCTTATTAAGCAATACTCGTTCTATCCCGAGCAGAAAGAATCCGCAGAGAACAGCGTAGTGTTCAGCCTTGACGGGTACAGCGTGCTTATTGCCGCAAAAGAGCCTTCTGCGGCGGTAGAAGCCGTAAAGGCTAAGATAAGCGATTTGTCCGCAAAAAAGGAGTGACAGTATGTATCTTTTACTTCTTGCGGTAATATATCTTGCTTTTATAAGTCTCGGACTGCCCGATTCGCTGCTCGGTGCGGCATGGCCTACCATACGCTCGGCGTTTGATGTGCCGCTGTCATATATGGGCTTTGTCTCAATGATAATAGCAGGCGGTACGATAATATCGGGACTTATGTCCGAGAGGATAACAAAGCGTTTTGGCACAAGGGCGGTCGTGGTGGTGAGCGTTTTGCTTACTGCTGTGGCTCTTTTCGGCTTTTCTACGGTAAGCGAGTTCTATCAGCTGTGCCTGTGGGGTATACCCTACGGTCTCGGCGCAGGTGCAATAGACGCTGCGCTGAATAATTATGTTGCGCTCCACTACAGCTCACGGCATATGAGCTGGCTTCACTGCTTCTGGGGAGTAGGAACTATAATCAGCCCTTACATAATGAGCTTTGCATTAAACTATGCAAGCTGGTCAGACGGTTACAGATGGGTGTCGTTTATACAGTTCGGTATAGTAATTATTCTTACGGTATCTCTGCCTTTGTGGAAAGTTAACAGCAAAAAACAGCAATCGGGCGGTGAAACAAAGAAAGTGCTCGGTATCAAAGGAGCGCTTAAAATAAAAGGCGTGCCGTTTTTGCTTATCGGATTCTTTTCATATTGTGCCGCAGAGTCAACTACAATGCTGTGGGCAAGCAGTTATCTTGAGGGTACGGCAGGCGTACCGAAAGATGAAGCGGCGGCGCTCGGCTCTCTGTTTTTCATAGGCATAACGGCAGGACGGTTCTTATCCGGCTTTATCTCCGACAGGCTCGGGGACAACAGAATGATACGCATCGGCATTGCTGTTGCATTATGCGGTGTTGCGCTTATTGCAGTACCGACTCTGCCTACTGCGGTTGCCGGCTTTGTCATAATAGGACTTGGCTGTGCGCCCGTTTATCCGTGCATAATTCACGCTACGCCGTATAATTTCGGTGCGGAGAACTCACAGGGAATAATAGGCATACAGATGGCGAGTGCTTATGTAGGCTCAACCTTTATGCCGCCGCTGTTCGGCGTTATCGCAAACAGCATTGCGTTATGGCTTATGCCGCTGTTTTTGCTGTTCTTCTTTGTTCTTCTGCTTGTGATGATTTCGGTGACGGAGAAGAAGTGCAGAGGCTGAGAATACAGCAGACAGTATTTTTTTGTTCCTACTTGAAAATAAGACGGCACAATGGTATAATTATATAGGTTTTTTTATATAGGTTTTTTCGGCACGAAGTTGTTTTTTCGGCTGACAGAAAATAAAGCGGTATTTGCCGCAGGAAAGGTAAAATCATA
>JAEDNF010000165.1 GCA_016302655.1 Oscillospiraceae bacterium
AGACGGATGTACAACATCTGCGTTCAGTATGCCGAAGGATACTGCTTCAAACAGACTTATCGTATCGGTTCACGCTTACACGCCTTATAACTTTGCACTTAACGGCAACGGTACATCTACTTTTTCTGACAATCTGAAAAGAGAAATCGATTATCTGTTCAACACAATAAAAAGCAAATTCACAGACAAAGGAACACCGGTCGTTATCGGTGAAACAAGCGCTTCAAACAAAGGAAACAGCGCAGAACGCATAAAATGGGCAAAATATTACTATTCAAAAGCTACAGCCTGCGGCGTGCCTTGTGTACTGTGGGACAATAATGTTTACAACGGCAGCAACAAAGGCGAATGTCACGGACACCTTAACCGCTCTACTCTACAGTGGTATGACAAGGATTTTGTTGATACTGTAATCAGCTATGGCATTCAGCCCGCCGGTGATGGCACATCTGTTGCAAAGGTAAGCAACTTCAAATCGTCGGGCAGTACCGATACTACTGTTACGCTCAGCTGGAGCAAAAACGCTGCGGCGTCGGGTTATATTATTGAAAAGTACGATGGCTCAAAGTGGGTAAGGATCAAGAAATGTACCAATAATGCCACCACAAGCTATAAGGTAACAGGGCTTAAAGCTTCAACAAGCTGCAAATTCCGTATAAAGGCCTACAAGACGCTCAGCTCAACCTCATTTATTGTAAGCGAATACACAAATCTGAATGTAAAAACAAAGCCGAGCGCAATAACAGGATTTAAGGTTTCTTCCAAAACAAATTCTACCGTTTCACTCAAGTGGAACAAAAATACTACCGCATCGGGTTATATTATCGAAAAGTATGACGGCTCAAAGTGGGTTAGAATAAAGAAGCTCACGAGTAACGCCGCAACAAGCTATACGGTAACAGGGCTTAAGGCTTCAACTACCTGCAAATTCCGTATAAGAGCGTACAAGACATTCAGCTCCACATCCTATACATTAGGCTCTTGTACATATCTTAATGTAAACACAAAACCAAGTGCTGTTGCAAGCTTAAAGGCTTCATCTGTGACAAAATCAACAGTTACTCTGAATTGGAGCAAGAATACTACAGCCTCGGGTTATATTATTGAAAAGTATGACGGCTCAAAGTGGGTAAGAATAAGCAAACTCACGAGCAACGCCGCAACAAACTATACGGTAACAGGGCTTAAAGCTTCAACCACCTACAAGTTCCGTATAAAAGCGTACAAGACATTCAGCTCCACATCCTATGAGCTGAGCGACTGCAAGTATATCACCATAAAAACGGCATAATGAATGTAAATATAACAATGACCTTTGCATAGTCTGTGCAAAGGTCATTTTCTTAACAGTTTCTTATAAATGAAGCCGGTCACAAAACCGGGTACGATAAAGAGCAGTATCTGTCCTATGCAAGGTATCAGAAAATCGAAAAAGCTCGAATAGCCGGACTTATATATCTTTTTTCTTACTGCGATAAAGCTCTTGGTGTTTTTCAGATTTCTGCGGCGTTTGAGGTTTTCGGGTGTTACTCTGTACAGCACCAGAACCTGCGGAATGTTTGCGGCAAGGGCACCGTCTGCCAGCATACGCACCATGAAATCGTAATCTTCACAGCGCTCAAGCTCCTCACTGTAGCCGCCGATTTTCTGCGCCACGGATTTTTTATACACAAGCGTCTGATTGTTGAAGGGCGCTCTTCTTTTTGCAAAAGTTCTTATCTCATCGTTTGCAACGGGCGTCTTTCTGACAGCTATCTCTTCTCCGCTGTCGCTGTCAAACTCACGGATAAAGCAGCCGATTATTGATATATCGGGATGCTGTGCAAGATATTCCATCTGTATAGCCGCACGCTCAGGCAGGCAAATATCATCCGAGTCCATCTTCATGATATATTCATTTTTACATAATGCAAGTCCCGTGTTTGCACACTTTGCCGTGCCGCCGTGTTCTTTAAGACGATGAACCTTCAGCCTACCCGAAAACTTTTCTTCATATAAAGCAATCAGCTTATCAAGCTCTTCGGTGAGCTTGCCGTCACATACAAGCACTATTTCGTCAGCAGGATAGGTCTGAACATAAAGGCTTTCAAGACTCTCTTCAAAAAAAGCGGGATTTTCCCCTGCGTACACGGACATAAGGACGCTGTACGGCTTAAGAACGATATTATTATCCATACAGCACCTCCCTTTCGTGCAACAAAATTTAAACGATTACATTAATTTTACCATATAAACGAAAAATAGTCAATCAAAATTTAATGTTCTTTATTCTTATCAATCACCGAAGTATAACGCATTTCTGTAATCGATCTGTCCTGTGAATGCGTCGTAGTTTATGTTTTCGCAGTTTTTTGTGCTGATAAAATACTCGGTAACATAAGCAAGCGGTAAAAAACGCCCATCGCTGACAAGCATTTTTTCAGCCTGCTTGCAAAGCTCATATTCTTCGTTTTCATCCTTTGCGGACGAAGCCTGCGCTATAAGTTCGGCGTAGCTGTCGCCCATTGCGCTGTATTTCAGCGTGTTTCCCGTAAACATACCGAGATATGCTTCGGGACGGTTATATTCGCCGTTTAGCTTTGCAAGAGCAAGCGAATAGTCGCCCTGCGCCAGTTTTTCTTCGTACTCGTCCTCGCTTACAAAAGCTATACTGCAGTAGAATCCGAGCTTAGCCTGCCATTGCTGCATTACTCCTTTAAGCGCTTCGGCTATCTCTTCGTCACGCCCCTGCACGGCAAGTATGCTTATACTGTGCAGATCCGACTTATCTATAGACTCGCACGCCTTAAGATAAGAAGAACGGGCTTTTATCTCATCGGGTTTCATCGGCGCTTTATCGCCTGCATATTCTCTGTAGCTGCCGACCGACAAAGGTACGACACCTTCTGCGGCAGTATATCCGAAAGGCATTGTTACAGCAGACCTGTCGGTTGCAAAATACAGCGCATATCTAAGCTGTTCGCTCTTGAAAACCGAGCTTTTTACATTCATTATTACTCCGTATACGGAGGTATAAAACTCATCATATACATAGTCGCTGCCGAGATAGTCCTTTGCCTTACTGCCCGACAGAATAATACTCTGCGATGTGCCGTCTTCAAAATCGGGCATGGAATCATCTTCAATAAAGAAGTTCAGCCCGAGCGGCGTTACCTCGTCATGCTCGTTATATTTGTCGCTGTAGCGCAGTACCAGATTGTTATTGTTATTGCTCCACGGATCATAGTACCATGATTTTACATAGAACGGTCCGTTAGACGGAGTACGCTCTGCGTCAAGTCCGTACTTGCCCTGTGCCGCAATGAAATACTCCTCGTTGCATGGCATAGCGGCAGGCATTGCAAGCATCAGTTCAAAATGCGGCTGTGTATATTCAAGCTCTATTATAAGCCCATACTTTCCGTCGGCGGTAACTCCGAGCTGTGAAACATCGGTTATCTCTCCCGAGTTTATCTTTTTCCCGTTTTTGATGCAGAAATACTCCGATACCTTAGGCGCTCTCGTTTCGGGCATGAAAAGGCGTCTGAAGCCGAATACAAAGTCATCGGCTGTGACCTGCTTCTCGTAGCCGTTCACATCGATCCAGTATCTGTCCTGTTTCAGCCGGAATTTATATGTAAGTCCGTCGTCCGATACGGTGTAGCTTTCTGCCATTGCCGCTACGGCATTTCCGTCACTTCCTATCCTGAACAATCCTTCAAACAAAGAGCCTATTATCAGGTACGACTCACGGTCGGAAGCGTACTGCGGATCAAGACTGCCCGGATTTGATGAAATATCATATCCGAAAACATATCCCTTTCCGTCATCCTCGTCGCAGGAAGTAAGGAAAAAACAGCTTAAACAAAGCAATAAGGCAGTAAAGCGCATCATCGCTCTTTTCTTCATCAAAGCTCCTTAATTACAACTTTGCCGCTTTTAAGCGACTCCTGACAATCTATTATCCTCTGATTGCGGCTGCCTTTGAAATGAAGCTCAAGACTGCGCTCGGCAAGGACAAATCTTCCGTCAACAAGTATATCGACAACAGACAGCAGATTTTTAATATCCTCATCGGTCTTTGCCTTTTCCAAAAGCTGTTCAAAAGTGAAGCCGGTATATGACATTATATCAAGCTTTGTATTCTCTTTTATCTTTTTTCCGAGATCGTACAGCGGTGCAGGCTGGCAGAACGGTTCTCCGCCCGAAAAAGTAACACCCTTAAGCAGCGGATCTGCAATAATATGTGCATATATCTTGTCTGTATCAGCGAGCTTTCCGCCGTTAAAATCGTGCGTCTCGGGATTATGACAACCCTCGCAATGATGGGGACAGCCCTGAGTAAATATTGTGTATCTTATTCCGGGACCGTCAACTATTGATTCTCCCACAGTGCCGGCTATTCTGATAACCATTGTATCACATTCCTT
>JAEDNF010000166.1 GCA_016302655.1 Oscillospiraceae bacterium
CCGCTTCAAAGGGATTGAGCAAGAGCAAAATACCGGCTGTGATCGTCAGCACCGCAAGCAGGGTGATAATGTGCCATTTGTTAAGTCCGAAACGCTTTGCCTCGACGGCTGTTCTCATCTTGAAGATACCTTCTTCAAGGATAATAATTCCTGCCACAATGTGCATTGCCGATATAATTTTTACCGGACGCACAAGCGCCGCTATGCCGATAATACACAAAAGCGTGCCGAAGATAAGATCATGCTCAAATGCCAGACGGTACAGATCCTTTGAGAAATATCCCGCCAGCTTTACCGCACCGCATGCCATCATTACCGCACCCAAGATGCGGCAGATAACATTCATCGATATTTCCGGGCGTATTATCAGAAATATTCCCAGCAGAACTGTAAGTGCCGACACCGTTATATAACCTATTTTCACCGCAAGTACAGAATTTTCTTTTTTCATCCTTACCACTTCCTTTCATGTTTTATCTTACAGCTAAAGTTTAGCACACACAAACAAAAAAATAAACAGACAAAAAAATCCCCGTGACCGAATTTCAGTCACAGGGATAAAAATGTATAAATTTTAGGCATTGGAGGGTTTTTGTCTGAATTTTTCCGCCGCACGGTTTACAGCCTGCTGCATACTGCCTTCAAAAAGCTCGCAGACCCTTGCAACTCTGCTGCGAATATCATACTGCATACCCGAATTCATCCAGTCCAGCACCATTCCCACCAAAAGGCACTTGTAATAATGAACGATTATCTTTCTGTCCTCCTCGGGTATATCAATGTCATTTAAAGCGGCGGTTATGTATTTTTCCACGGCATACTCTGCGATACGGTCAAGATACTGACCGTACAGACCACGATCCGCCTGATAAAGATGAAGAACCGCATTTCTATTATTCTGTGCAAGGCTTACAGCAGCCAAAAGACAATCCTCAAAGGAATCGAGGCTTGCGTTTTCGCTGATTATCCTGTCTGCCTCGGCTTGAAGTACCGCCTCTATAAGTGCAGGCAGATCCTGAAAATGATAATAAAAGGAGTTGCGGTTTATGCCGCAGTCCTCAACAATATCCTTTACGGTAATGTGATTTACAGGCTTTTCATTGAGCAAACCGAGAAATGATCTGATAATGGCGTCACGGGTAAAATTCGGCAAAAGAAGTCCCTCCGATAAAATGTTTTCTATTATTGTAGCATAGCACAAAATAAAATTCAACCGCCTTATTATAATTTTTATTGCAAAAATAATGTTTATATGATAAAATATAAATATAAATACTATCATCGGAGGAAAATAATGTCACAGATAACAAAACGTGCATTGGCGGCATCACTGAAAAATATGCTGCTGAAAAAGCCGCTGAATAAGATAACCATAAACGATATTGCCGAGGACTGCGGCATCAACCGCATGACCTTTTACTATCATTTCAAGGATATTTACGACCTTGTGGAATGGACCTGTGAGGAGGACGCTGCAAAGGCTCTGGAGGGCAAAAAGACCTACGATACATGGCAGCAGGGTTTTCTGAATATTTTTTATGCCGTGCTGGAAAACAAGCCGTTTATTATGAACGTGTACCGCTCAGTAAGCCGTGAGCAGGTGGAAATCTATCTTTATAGGGTCACATACGATCTGCTCATCGGCGTTGTAAACGAGCGCTCCGCCAATATGCCGGTCAGCGAGGACGACAAAAAATTCATTGCTGATTTTTACAAGTTTGCATTTGTCGGCATAATACTGGAATGGATAAAAAACGATATGAAAGCCGACCCAAAGCAGATAGTCGACAGAATAAGCAATCTTATTCACGGCGATATTACCCGTGCACTGGAAAACTGCCGCACCGACAGACCCGTTACATCAAATCACTCCGAATGATAAAAAAATATACAGCTTCGCGCCCGTGATAAAGCTTTTATCACGAGGGCAGTTTTATTTATTGTAAAATCAGTTTTTCCGCTTTATAATATAGCTGTAAACCAAAAACAACAAAGCTTTAAGGAGGCTGTTATTATGTATTATTCAAGCGGAAATTACGAAGCATTTGCAAGGCCCGAAAAGCCCGAGGGTGTTGACAGAAAATCAGCATATATCATCGGTACGGGACTGGCTGCCCTTACTGCTGCGTGCTATCTTGTAAGGGACGGTCAGATGAAGGGCGAGCACGTTCATATCTTCGAGAAGGATCCTATTCCCGGCGGTGCCTGCGATGGATATGAATATCCCGGTCTGGGCTATGTAATGCGCGGCGGACGTGAAATGGATAACCATTTTGAGGTCATGTGGGATCTGTTCCGTTCGATACCGTCCATTGAAACAGAGGGTGTAAGCGTGCTGGACGAATACTACTGGCTCAACAAGCACGACCCCAACTACTCCCTAATGCGCGCCACCGAAAAATGCGGTGAGGACGCTCACACCGACGGTAAGTTTGGTCTTTCCGACAAGGGTGCCATGGAGATAATGAAACTGTTCTTCACACCCGATGAACAGCTTTATGACAAGAAAATCACAGACTTTTTTGATGATGAAGTGCTGAATTCAAACTTCTGGCTCTACTGGCGCACAATGTTCGCCTTTGAAAACTGGCACAGCGCACTTGAAATGAAGCTGTATATCAAGCGTTATATTCATCATGTAGGCGGTCTGCCCGATTTCAAGGCGCTGAGATTTACAAGGTACAATCAGTATGAATCTATGATACTCCCCATGATAAAATATCTGGAAGGCTTCGGAGTGCAGTTCCATTATAATACCAAAGTTGTAAATGTTGAGTTTGATATTACTCCCGAGAAAAAGCAGGCAAAAAAGATAATCCTGCTCCATGACGGCAAGGAGGATTCCGTAGACCTTACCGAAAATGACCTTGTATTTATCACCAACGGAGGTTGCGTTGAAAATTCTTCTCTCGGCTCCCAGAATACTCCCGCTGATTTCAACACCGAAATCAAGCCAGGCGGCGGCTGGGATATGTGGCGTAAGATAGCCGCACAGGATCCCTCCTTCGGTCACCCCGACAAGTTCTGCTCTGCTCCCGAACAGA
The DNA here is from genome assembly GCA_016302655.1 of Oscillospiraceae bacterium. Taxonomy (GTDB): domain Bacteria; phylum Bacillota; class Clostridia; order Oscillospirales; family Ruminococcaceae; genus Ruminiclostridium_E. The sequence continues at coordinate 3,045 of JAEDNF010000166.1, forward strand.
GCAACTGGATGAGCGCCACAGTTACAACGCTGGACGATAAAATAGTACCATATATCAAGAATATCTGTCAGCGCGACCCGTTCTCCGGCAAGGTAGTAACAGGCGGAATAGTTACCGTTAAGGACTCCAACTGGCTCCTCAGCTGGACATTTAACCGTCAGCCACAGTTCCGCACACAGCCCAAGGGACAGCTTGTTGGCTGGATATACGGTCTTTTCAGCGACAAGCCGGGCAACTTTGTAAAGAAGCCCATGCGCGAATGTACGGGCAAGGAGATATGCATGGAATGGCTCTATCATATTGGTGTGCCGGAAAATGAGATTGAGGAGCTTGCAGAGCACAGCGCAAATACGGTACCCTGCATGATGCCGTATATCACCGCATTCTTTATGCCCCGTGCCGCAGGCGATCGTCCTGATGTTGTACCCAAGAAAGCAGTAAACTTTGCGTTTCTTGGTCAGTTTGCCGAAACAAAGCGCGACACCATTTTCACCACTGAGTATTCTATGCGAACAGGTATGGAGGCGGTATATACTCTGCTTGACATTGACCGTGGCGTTCCCGAGGTATGGGGCAGCGTATACGATGTCCGCGATCTGCTTAACGCTACAGTTCAGCTTCGTGACGGCAAAAAGATAACCGAAATGAACCCCACACTTCTTGAAAAGATCGCATTCAAGGCTGTTCTGAAAAAAATCAAGGGAACGGATATTGAGAAGCTGCTGAAGGAGTATAATGTTATCTGACAAAAATAGATGAAATTTGCTTTACAAAAAAAATTGACCGACCGGATTTTCAAAAGTCCGGTCGGTCTTAATTTCAGGAGTATATTATTTTTGTCCGCTGTTTGTCCGCTTAAGAGATGCAAAAACTTAGCTAAAAACAAAATAATCGTATTTTTGCACCTTACCGTAAAACATCTTATTCTACGTGGTTTGCAGACTTTTATAGAAAGCTTGCAAAAAATCTTACGAAATTTTCATTTTTCAGAAAGAGATTATAATGGCTTATACCCTTCCGACAGCGAATCCAAAGTGATTATTGAGATAGTTGGAGAGCTTATCGGAATTTTATGACAATAACATCTTTCTGAAACATACTGAACAGCGCCTAGGGCATGACCTGGGTGCTGTTATTCTCTTCTGACTACCACCCCAAACACAGCTTTTCCAGGATAAAAAACGAAAAAATCCGAACCCTGTGAAGAGTTCGGATTTAAACGATGTGGCTCCTGTTACTGGACTTGAACCAGTGGCATCATGATTAACAGTCATGCGCTC
>JAEDNF010000167.1 GCA_016302655.1 Oscillospiraceae bacterium
GAAGTCCTTTATACTTCCGTCCTTTATACCGAAGTAGATATAAAGTATGCTGAATGCATTAAGAAGCTGTCGTTTATACTCGTGAAGTCTCTTTATCTGAATGTCAAATATGCTGTTTGTATTGATTTCAATACCGTCTTTTTCCTTGATATATGCTGCAAGCTGATTTTTCTTTATCTGCTTAATATCCATAAAGCGCTGCATCATATTGTTGTCGCCGCGGAGTCTCTCGAGAATTCTGAGCTTAGATAAATCGGTCACCCAAGAGTTGTCGCCCAGCTGTTCGGTGATAAGAGCCGATAATTCTTTGTTACAAAGAGCTATCCAGCGTCTGGGAGTAATTCCGTTTGTTTTATTGTTGAACTTTTCGGGGAACAGCTGATACCAGTCTTTCAGTACGTCGTTTTTGAGTATTTCGGTGTGAAGTGCGGCAACACCGTTTGTGTGGCTTGAACAGTATACAGCAAGCTTTGCCATGTGAACAACGCCGCCCGAAATCATCTTCATATAATCGGTTTTGCCCTTGGGCATACCGTCAGCATACATCTGAGCAATAAAAGCTTCGTTTATCTGAAGAATTATCTCATATATACGGGGAAGAACCTCTTTTACAATATCAACTCCCCATTTTTCCATAGCCTCAGCCATAACTGTGTGGTTGGTATAGTTAAAGGTCTTCTTAGCAATATCGAGAGCCTTGTCAAATGACAGTCCTTCCTCATCAACAAGTATTCTGATAAGCTCGGGAATAGATATAACAGGATGAGTATCGTTAAGCTGGATAGTAACCTTTTCGCATATATCGGTAATGTCATAACCCGATGCTTTATGCTTTTTTACTATATCCTGTAAAGAAGCAGAGCAGAAGAAATACTGCTGTTTAAAGCGGAGTATCTTACCCTCTCTGGTATCGTCGTTAGGATACAGTACACGTGAAATATCCTCTGCCTTTATCTGCTCGATACTTGCGTTTATATAATCCTGAGCATTGAATTTCAGAAAATCGAAAGTATTGACCGGCTCAGCCTGCCAGAGACGAAGCGTTCCTATATTCTTTGTTCCGTAACCGATAACGGGCATATCGTAAGGCACCGCTACAACAGTCTGGTCGGCAAATTTTACGGTAACCTTATCCTTTTCGTTTCTTCTGCTCCACGGATCGCCGTATTTTGTCCAGTCATCAGCCTGTTCTTTCTGGAAACCGTCTTCAATTGTCTGCTTGAAAAGACCGTACTTGTATCTTATTCCGTATCCGTCAAGAGGAAGTGACAGAGTAGCGGCGCTGTCAAGAAAACAAGCCGCAAGTCTGCCGAGACCGCCATTTCCGAGTGCTGCGTCTTCAATTTCTTCAAGATCGGACAGTTTTGCACCGAGAGAACCCAGCACCTCGTTTGTGTCATCTTCGATACCCAGGCATAAAAGGTTGTTGTAAATTGCTCTTCCTACTAAAAACTCTGCTGAAAAGTAGCAGGCTCTCCGTGTAGCAAGGTGTGCCTTGCGGCTGTCCCTCCATAAGGGCGCAATCTGCTTCATTACAGCACCTGAAAGCGCATCATGCAGCTGGAACGGCTCTGCCTTATCAGCCGTTGTATCGTATTTTTCAGACAGAACCGATATAATATCGGATTTTAGTAATTCTTTGTTCATAGCTCCTCCAAAATTCATATATCTGTTATTATGCCGATTACGGCATTTGATACCAAAAAACCATCGGGTGTAAGCCTGATTGACTTATCATCGATTTTATAAAGATTATTCGGAATAAGGCGGCATTTATTCAGTATTATGTCCCTTGTCACACCGAATCTTTTTGATGCAGACTCAAAATCAATTCCTTCGGATAGTCTAAGTTTCAACATAGCCCATTCGCTGAAATCACCGCATTCACGATCGGTTATGACGGTTTGCTGAACATCTGCCGAAATAAATGCGTCAATATCACGGCTGACGCCAAATCTTTTGCCGTTATAGTAAGAATGAGCCGCAGGACCGATTCCTAAATACTCTTCGCACCGCCAATACTTGAGATTGTGCCTGCTTTCAAAGCCTCTTTTTGCAAAGTTGCTTATTTCATACTGAATAAATCCTTTTTCAGCAAGATTGTACACGGTATTAAGATAATAATCGGCATATCCGTCTTCGTCCGGCAGATTGAGTACTGCCGAAGCAAAAGGCGTACCGCTTTCAATTTTCAGCATATAAGCCGAGATGTGACTCAGCGGCAGAGAAGTCATATACCTGATTGTTTCATTAAGGCTGTCGGGAGTCTGAAGCGGGATTCCGAGCATAATATCACCTGAGATATTGTCAAATCCTGCATCAGCGGCGAGATTTACCGCTTTTATACCCGTCATCCTGTCATGCCTTCTGCCCAGAGCCTTAAGCTCTGTATCTATACCGCTTTGCAGTCCGAAAGAAATTCTGTTCACGCCACTTGTTTTTAATGAACAAAGTGCTTCTTTTGTTGTACAACAAGGGTTAGCTTCAATTGTTATTTCTGCATTATCGGTTAGATAAGGGCTAAGCTCGCTGATAATACTGCATATTTCTTTCCACAGCAGTACAGGAGTACCGCCGCCGAAATATACCGTATCAAATTTCAAACTGCTGTTTGCTGACAGATAGTGCCGTATGTTGCGGATAACCGCTTGACTGTACATTATTGCGGTTTCTTCGTTATACTTTACCGAATAAAAATCGCAGTACGGGCATTTTGACAGGCAGAACGGTACATGGATATAAAGTCCTATATTACTCATCGAGCTTAAGAACCGCCATAAACGCTTCCTGAGGTACTTCTACGCTGCCGAGCTGGCGCATACGCTTTTTGCCCTCTTTCTGCTTTTCAAGCAGCTTTTTCTTACGGGTGATATCACCGCCGTAGCATTTAGCAAGGACATCCTTACGCATTGCCTTGACAGTTTCTCTTGCGATTATTTTTCCGCCTACTGCTGCTTGAATAGGAACTTCAAACAGCTGACGAGGGATATTATCCTTCAGCTTTTCTGCGATCTTTCTCGCTCTTGAATAAGCCTTGTCTGCATGGACAACAAAAGACAAAGCATCGACAATCTCGCCGTTAAGCAGAATATCAAGCTTTACAAGCTTTGACGGAGTAAATCCCGACATTTCGTAATCGTAGCTTGCGTAACCTTTTGTACGAGATTTAAGTGCGTCAAAGAAGTCGTATACTATCTCGTTGAGCGGCAGGTCGTAATGAAGCTCTACACGGTTTAAATCAAGATACTTCATATCCTTGAAGGTGCCTCTTCGCTCCTGGCATAAGTCCATTATGCTTCCGACATAATCGGACGGGGTGTAAATGTTGGCCTTTACCATAGGCTCTTCGGCAACTTCGATCTCCGACGGGTCGGGGTAGTTTGTAGGATTGTCAATAAATAATGTCTCGCCGTCGGTTTTGGTGATTTTGTAAACAACCGAAGGTGCGGTGGTAACAAGGTCAAGGTTATATTCTCGTTCAAGGCGCTCCTGTATTATCTCCATGTGCAGAAGACCGAGAAAACCGCATCTGAAACCGAACCCGAGCGCAATTGATGTTTCGGGTTCAAATGTCAGAGAAGCGTCGTTAAGCTGTAGTTTTTCAAGGGCTTCTCTGAGATCGGTATATTTAGCGCCGTCAGCGGGATAAATACCGCTGAATACCATAGGATTTACATTGCGGTAGCCTTCAAGAGGCTCGCTTGCAGGATTGTCAACAAGAGTTACCGTGTCGCCGACTTTGGTATCGCCGATAGATTTTATTGAAGCGGCTATATAGCCGACTTCTCCGGCACGGAGTTCTTTTGCGTTTTCAAGGGTTTTTGCGCCCATATAGCCGAGATCTACTACATCAAATTCGGCTCCCGTTGCCATCATTCTGATACGGTCGCCTACTTTGAGAGTGCCGTCTTTTATTCTTACATGAACGATAACGCCCTTATATGCGTCATAATAGCTGTCAAAAATCAGCGCTTTTAGCGGCGCTTCGGGATCTCCTTTAGGAGAAGGAACATTCTTTACGATCTGCTCCATAACATCCTTGATGTTTATACCCATTTTTGCGGAGATAAGCGGAGCTTCATCGGCAGGTATGCCTATAACAGTCTCTATTTCTTCTTTTACTTCTTCGGGATGTGCAGATGGGAGATCGATTTTATTAATTACAGGTACAATTTCAAGGTCCTGTTCAATAGCAAGATAAGTGTTTGCGAGAGTCTGTGCTTCTATTCCCTGAGAAGCATCGACAACAAGGATTGCGCCTTCGCAGGCGTTCAATGAACGGGATACCTCATAGTTAAAGTCGACA
>JAEDNF010000168.1 GCA_016302655.1 Oscillospiraceae bacterium
AGGCGATGCGGAATTGCCAAAGGCGGCACGCCTTGGGTGCCTTATTTTTTTAATCCTTAAGCACATTGCTGTATATCTTGCCGTGCTGTGCAGAAACTCCGCATTTATTAAACAGCTCGCTTACAGTCACAAGCTCAAAGCCGTCGGATTTCAGCGCAGGTATTATCGTATCAAGCGCCTCTACGGTCTTATCGTTTCCCTCCATATCGTGAAGCAGGATAATACTGCCGTTTTGTGTCTGCTCGATTATCCGTCTGCTTCGCTCCTCGGCGGACACGCTGTCCTCCCAGTCGTTTGCACCTACTCCGCAGATAAAGGTATGCCGGATATCATCATACATACTGTCGCATACGGCTATATAAGGCGGACGGAAAAAGAGGACATCCTTACCGCCTGTTATCTGCTTTATCTTTTCATCGGTATAACGAATCTCTTCCCTTATTTCAAGGCTCGTCTGCTTTGGCATTGCGGAATGTGTACGGCTGTGATTGCACAGTTCGCACCCGTATTCAAAGCAAGCGGCGGCAACCTTTGCGCTTTCTTCGGTTATATTATCTCCCACAAGAAAAAAGCTCGCTTTTACTCCGTGTTTCTTAATTACCTCCAGTACCTTTGGCGTTGTGACCGTGTTAGGTCCGTCGTCAAAGGTCAGAGCCGCATATTTTGTTCCCATTTTCACAGCTTCCTTTTATGTCTTATTTTTGTCGGGATATTTCATATCTGCCAGATGGAATAGCGTTATTGAAAAGAATATATTTGTAACGCTGTTGCAGAAATAATATCCCATAAAATTGGTACTTTCCACCGAGCCGTAAAACACAAATACGCTCGAGAAGAAAATAATTCCCGTAGCAAGATATACAAGCGGACAAATCATAGCCGTAGTTCTTGTCATAGTACCCTTAACAAACTGTATCATTACCACGCTGTCAAGAAGCAGCATTATATCCATTATGAGATAGACAAGTATGTTGTACTCTCCATCGGCTACGAACCCTTTTTCATATATGAATATCAAATCATAAGCAAGGCTGGGGGCTATTCCTATAATCATCACCGCAGGCAAAAAACGCATCAGCTTCATTGATGAGTTATAGTAATAAATATTCACCGCAATACCAAGCAGTATGTACATAATCAGCGTTGCCGGTATAGTCGCAATATACGCTGCACAGCTCATAGAGCCGGTTGAAATAATATACGGAATATAATCGATTATTTCAAACACACCCTGCACAGCCACAAGCAATGACATCATAAGCAGTATTGTGCCGTGTACCGCAAGAATGGTTTTGCGTTTTTCACTCTGATTGTTTATATCAAGCATTCTTAACCTCACCGCCCTGCTTTAAGTCCACAAGGCACTTTTTACGCCATACGCCGCTTTTATATCTGATAAGGCACATTACGGCAGTCAGCACCCATGTAAGACAGGTAGTAAGCCATACCGACCACATACCGACTCCGGGAATCATCACAAGCACAGCCGCAAAGCCTATCCTGCCTATGACTTCGGCAAGGCCGTTAAGAAAGGCAAACAGCACATCTCCCGCACCGTTTAACAGTCCTCTTGTCGTATGTATGAAGCCCAGAGGAACATAAAAGCAGGCAGAAAGCAAGAGTGCCTTTCCTCCTATCTCTACTACAAGCGCATCCGTTACAAAAAAGCCCACGATATAATTTGCGGTCAAAGCGAACACCGCAAGCATCAAAGTTGCAAACCCTGCTGTTATAAGCATTGACCTGCGGTAACCTGCGACTACCCTTTCGGGCTTGCCTGCGCCTATATTCTGTCCCGAAAAAGTTGACAGCGCCGTTCCTATAGAATTGAACGGCTGCTGTATCAGCTGTTCCACTCTCATAGTTGCGGTATAAGCCGCTACTACTGTTTCTCCGAAGGAGTTGGCGGTTTTCTGAAGCGATATCATTGATACCGATACCAGCGCATTCTGCAGCGCTATAGGTACGCCTGTTGTAAGGCATCTTGTTATATGATCTTTTCGCAGCCGCAGATGTTCTCTCTTTAATCTTAAATACTCGTTTTTCTTTGCGGCGAAGAGGATACTTCCGAGCGCCGACACGCCCTGCGAAATAACGGTTGCCGCCGCCGCACCGACAACTCCCATACCGAAAACAAAGACAAAAAGCAAATCAAGTCCGACATTAAGCACGCTTGCAATGATAAGGAAATACAGAGGCGTTTTTGAGTCTCCGAGCGCTCTTAATACCGAGTTTATCCAGTTGTATGCGGCTACTGCGACAGTACCTGCACAGGCTGTACGCATATATGCCACAGCGTCAGACAGTATATTCTGCGGAGTATCAAGAAACTGAAGGAGCGCCTGCGCCGCTATTACCGAAATGACGGTCAGCCCTGCGCCGACAGCAAACAGCGTATAAGCCGAATTTGAGATGTAGCGTTTTACATCGTCATGCCGTCCAGCCCCGAAGCTCTGCGAAATAAGTATTCCTGCTCCTGCCGACAAGCCGTTGCACAGCGTATAGAAAAGGAATGTTATCGAGCCCGTTGCGCCGACCGCCGCAAGTGCCTCATGGCCGAGATAGCGTCCGACTATCACAGAATCGACTATATTATATAGCTGCTGAAACAAATTTCCTGCAAGCAAAGGAAGAGTAAAAAGCAGAATATGCTTTATCTCACTGCCCTGCGTCATATTCTTTACATATATATTATTCATTATCGTCTGTTCCACCGTAATTTGTTCGGGCATAGCCGAATGATATAGCAATTATAAACCTTTTTCCTGCCGCTGTCAACAAACTCCTGAGCCGTTTATTTGTCACAACTTACAAAACAGCGCCGCAAAATTCGACAGAATGCCGAAAAAGCCTGTTAACATTGACAAACCCCGCAATTTATGAGAAAATATAATATATATAAGTCTATCCGGAAAGGGAGCTTAGATGAAGTTAAAAAAGCGTATAATTGCTGCTGTGTTATCGGCGGTATTCATATTATGTTCCGTGTCTTTGCCGGTTGCGGCGGCAGTAGCAAATCCGTTCACCTGGGACGGAAGTTCTGCTCTTGTAAGCGGACGGAATTACTACATAAGCGACTCTGTTACTCTTGACGGCAGTTTCACAGTACCCGAAGACACATCGCTCACGGTGCTTTCGGGCGGAAGCATAACGATTCCTCGTGGAATGACGCTCACCCAGAAGGGCAATATCGTTATAGAAAACGGCGCTTCGCTGATAATATCGGGCGTACTGAACCTTGACAGCGGTTCTTCGCTGTGCATTGAAGGAACACTTTCTTCGGGCTCAGGCTCTGTACTCAGCGCTTTTGGCAAAGTATTGCTATCAAGCACTTCGCAGACGGCGCTGACGGGCGTTTCGTCATTTAACTTTGACTTTGCCTGCTACGGGAAATTGTCGCTGTCGGGTACGGTTACTATTAACACAGACGCTCTTATTGACGGCGCATTTACCGTTGAAAGCGGCGGTACAGTTACAAATACCGGTCTGTTAACGCTTGGCGAAAACTGTAAATATGCCCTTTACGGAGTATTTAAAAACTCCGGCGGCGGTGCTGTAACCGACTTAAGACCGCAGTATGATGTTTCTGCATTGTCTGTCGATACTATGTCGCTTTACACGACAGACGCTCTTACGGGAATTGATGTTTCCTATGCGCAGGGAGAGATAGACTGGAGCAAGGTAAAAGAATCGGGTGTCGATTTTGCAATGATCCGTTCAAGCAGAGGCAGACTCAGCGACGACTACCCTATGACAAGCGATACATACTTCCATCAGAATGCAAAGGGCGCAATGCAAAACGATATACCGATAGGCGTATACCATTACTGCTATGCGGAGACGGTCGAGCAGGCTCGTGACGAGGCAAGATTTGTCCTCAGCCTTATCGACGGCTACGATATAAGCTATCCTGTTGTGTTTGATATTGAAGACGATTGGTTTATAAGAAACGGCTACTCAAAAGAGACTCTCACCGCTATGACAGAGGCGTTCTGCGATGAGATAAAGGCGGCAGGATATATCCCCGTTGTTTATTCGTACGCTTCGTTCCTGTATTATCATCTTGATATGTCGGCGCTGTCACAGTATCCCGTGTGGGTTGCAAATGTCGATGTTGATAAGCCCGACTATGACGGCACATACTTCCTGTGGCAATACTCATGGAAAGGTTCAATAAGCGGAATAAACGGCGATGTGGATATGGATTACAGCTATATAGATTTTGCCGCTTATACAAAGATGTTCGGACTTAACAATCAGAAATAACAATCAGCCGTGACGAAATTCGTCACGGCT
>JAEDNF010000169.1 GCA_016302655.1 Oscillospiraceae bacterium
CAGGCGCAGTCAATGCCTGTCGCACGGTGCTCCAAGGCGGTAAACCCGATATAGAATCGCTAAAGAATGTATTTTCACGAAGCGGTTTTACAGCCGGTTATTTTAACGATGATTTCAGAAATATGCAGGGCATACGCACAAAGGACGATGTTACTGCCGCCGCACCTAAGGTGCTTTCTGCTATGAAGCAGTATTATCATAAGCCTTTCAGGCGGTTTTCAGCAGATATAACGGTTGATGTGCGTAAGGACAGACCTGTTACCTATAAGCTGTCCGCCTGCAATTTAAGCTCTTTTGCAATAGGAGATATTCCCGAAAAGGCTGTAAACAGGGAAGTGACAAAAGAATACCTCATAGGGCAGTGCAGTAAACTCGGCGGTACGGTTTATTACCCGGGAAATATCACCGTAAATGTAGATAGTGGGCTGTCGATATCGGCCGCACAGCTTAACGAGCTTAGAAGAAAAGCTTGCGACAGTCTTAGCGAAAAAATCCTTGAAAAGAATTCAAATAACTATAAAATATTACCGTTCATTCCCACAAAAAGTAAATCCGATAAGAAAATACGCCCAGAGATAAGATGTGAAGTCAGTTCTTTGGGGCAGCTTGAGCAGGTACTTTCAGAAGACGAGTATTCTTTTATCTACGCTCCTATGGAATTGCTTGGAGCTGATACACCCGACAAATTCAGGATAATTGTTGTACCGCCCGTATTTCTTGCCGATTGTGAACAAAGCGTTATAAATGAGCTTGCAGAGCTTAAAAAGCGCGGATATGAACATTTAGCGGTTCATACGCTGTCGCATATATCAATAGCAGAAAAGCTCGGTATGAAAGCACACGGAACATTCAGGCTCAATATCGCAAACAGTTATTCCGCTTCGGAATACGAAAAAATGGGTGTGGCAGACGCAACTCTGTCCTTTGAACTAACCATGAGCGACGCAGGCGAAATATGTGTCGGAAGCAATATCAAAACCGGAATAATCGGTTACGGAAGACTTCCGCTTATGATAACAAGACGATGCCCGATAAATGACGGTAAGCCCTGCGGTAATAATAAAAGAAAAGATTGTCCGCATAAGATAGCCGACAGACAGGGAAACTTTATGCCTTGTATCTGTAGCAGGAATACGGTAGAAATACTGAATCCCGATACGCTGTATCTGAGCGACAGGCAAAAGGATATAAAGAACTTTGATTTCATAATACTCAGATTTACCGATGAGGATGATACCGGTACGGTGCTTGATATGTACCTTAACGATATCAAGCCCGATGGTAAGCTGACAAGAGGTCTTTATTACAGAGGAGTGCAATAATGTTCATAAAAGTTAAAAAGCTGAACGAAAATGCAAAACTACCCGAGAGGGCAACCGAATTAAGCGCAGGTGCGGATATATACGCCTGCATTGACAATGATATTAAGCTGAATCCCGGGGAAAGAAAGCTTATCGCTACGGGTTTTGCTCTGGCTGTTCCTGCAGGCTACGGAGGTTTTGTGTTTCCGAGAAGCGGTCTTTCCTCAAAGCACGGTGTTTCTCTTTCCAACTGCGTAGGTGTCATAGACAGCGATTATAGAGGAGAACTCAAAGTTCCTATGATAAATCACGGTAACGAACCGTATGTAATAAAAAACGGAGAGAGAATAGCTCAGCTTGTCATAATGCCTGTCGATACAAGCGAGTTTGTTTTCTGCGATGAACTTGACGATACACAGCGTGGAGAAGGCGGTTTCGGCTCTACAGGTAATATGTAATGCATTTTGCATAAATATTTGCTGAAAATCTTCGATATTTTATGAATTATTAATTTCGTAATTTTGTTGTATGCTTTTTTAAAAAGTGGTATAATATTTATCGGATTGCAAATAAGAACTCAGCGGAGGTTTATTTAATGTTTTCAAAAGATATTGGTATTGATCTTGGCACTGCAAATACGCTCGTTTATATGAGAGGAAAAGGCATTATTATAAGAGAGCCAAGCGTTGTTGCTGTTGATGTTAAGATGGACAGAGTGCGTTATGTAGGACAGGAAGCTAAAGATGTCATAGGCCGTACACCCGGCTCTATTGTTGCGGTAAGACCGCTTAAAGACGGCGTTATTGCCGATTTCGATATGACAACCAGCATGCTTCAGGAATTTATCAGAAAGGCGCTTAAGGGCAGAGCGTTTGCAGGCTCAAGAGTTAGAGTAATTATCTGTATTCCTTCGGGAGTAACCGCTGTAGAGCGCAGAGCAGTTAAAGAAGCTACACAGAATGCAGGAGCTAAGCGTGTATCTATTATAGAAGAGCCTATGGCGGCGGCTATAGGTGCAGGACTTCCCGTTGCTGAGCCTACCGGCAGCATGATTGTTGATATCGGCGGCGGTACAAGCGAAGTTGCGGTTATTTCTCTGGGAGGAATCGTTACTTCACGCTCTGTCAGAGTAGCGGGTGATGAATTTGATTCATCCATTATCAACTATATAAAGAAAAAATACAATTTGCTTATCGGTGAAAGAACAGCAGAGAATATAAAGATTGCAATAGGTTCTGCTTATCCTTACAGCGATAACGAGCCTTCTATGGATATAAAGGGCAGAAATCTTCTTAACGGCTTGCCCGAAAATATCACCATAACATCCGAAGAGATAAGAGAAGCTCTTTCAGAGCCTTTAAGCCATGTTATTGAGGCTATAAAGGTTACTCTTGAAAAGACTCCTCCCGAGCTTGCCGCTGATATCATCGATCAGGGCATAATGCTCGCAGGCGGCGGTGCGCTTCTCAAAGGCCTTGACCTTCTTATTCACGCTGAGACAGGAATGCCCGTAAAGGTTGCCGAGAGACCTCTTGACTGTGTTGCAGACGGAACAGGTAAGGTTCTTGAGAACATTGACAAGCTTGTCGATGTTCTTACCGATGATGACACAAGATATTAATTTTTAGAATAAAGAAGCATCTTTATGGCTAACCGTTTTGTGCGGTTAGTCATAATGTATATTTGAACTCTGTTTCATCGTTTGTGAAAGGTACGGTATGCGCGATTTTTTTAAAGGATTTAAATTCAAAATTATAATATGCATATTTGCTGTCGTGCTGGGTGTAGTTATCTATGCAGCCGTATCGGGCGGTTTTTCAACTATACCCGAAACCGTTATTTCAACCATAACAAAGCCTTTTGTTGTTGCTTCAAATGCGGTATCACAGTGGGTTGAAGATACAATAGACAAGTTTACTAATGCCGACAGATACAAGACGGAAAATGAAGAACTCAGAAATAAGCTGAACGAGCAATACAAGCAGATTATTGACCTTGAAAATGTTAAGAATGAAAACGATCAGCTTAAACAGATACTTAAGATAAAAGAAGAAAACGAAGATTTCGAGTTTTCTCCTCCCTGCAATGTTATTGCAAGAAATACAAACGACGCTTACGCCGGTTTCACTATAGACAGGGGCTCGGATGACGGAATTTCTCTTTATGACCCTGTTATGACTTCAAACGGACTTATCGGTATGGTGTGTGAAATCGCTCCGAACTACGCAAAGGTTGCAACGATACTTTCCAACGAGATAAATGTCGGAGTTATGACTTTTGACAGTAAGGTCACAGGCATACTTGACAACGATATCAAAAACGCCAATGAAGGCAACTGCCTGATGAGCTATATAACAAAAGACAGCGGCATAAAAGACGGAGAGATAGTAAAATCCGTTGCAGGCGTTGTTTTCCCGGGAAATCTGCTTATAGGAACAGTCAGCAAAGTATACGACGACGAAAACGGACTGTCCGTACACGCTGTAATTAAGCCTGCAGTAGATGTAAGAACCGTTACCGATTGTGTAGTTATAACCTCGTTTAAAGGGCAGGGAGTTGTAGACTGATGAAATTCAGAATTATTAATCACTCGCCCGTGACAAGAAAAGAAGTTTTCAGAAGCGTTGTCAAATGGGTGTCATATTCGCTTTTACTGGTGCTTGCTTATGCATTTCAGCTAACTATGCCTTTTGCTGACTGGCAACCGCTTGCTGTGCTTTCTATAGCTGTTGCTGTATCTTTTTTTGAGAGTGAGCTTTGCGGAGTAGTTTTTGCGGCTTTTGCCGGAATGATGCAGGATCTTGCTATGGGTTCGCTTTTCGGCTTTACATCAATATGGCTTATGCCGTGTTGTCTGTTTGTAACGCTTCTTACCGTGAATCTTATCCACAGGAATTTTATCAATTACCTATGGATGAATATTGCGGTAATAATTATCGTAGAGGCAGCAGAACTCCTTTTCAAGTATATTATATGGAGAAATCCCGATATC
>JAEDNF010000170.1 GCA_016302655.1 Oscillospiraceae bacterium
GAAAGCGGCGATATGATCATCACGCTCGGCTGCGGAGATGTTTATAAAGTTGCTTTTATGATAGAGGATTTGCTTAAAGAGAAGTACGGAGAATAAACAAATAACGAAAAAAGAATAGTCAAGAAAATCATACTCTGATATAATATCGGGTATGATTTTTTACCCAAACTATTTATAAAGAGCTAAAAAATCTGCCCCGAAAAAACGGGACAGATTCTTTTTACCGTATAAGCCGATTGACCTTTTTCCTCAGCCATTTTTCATATACATAAGACAGCTGATTAAGACAGATATCATAGCATACAAAAGTGAAATTGCCTATTGCCCAGAACACAAGCACGGCAAACTGACCGAAACCGGCAAAGTCTTCGAGCAGCTGTCCCATACCGAGAACATTGAGCAAAAACACATATATAGCAACTACGGGGATATTAAAGCACAGAAAGCGAAGAAGAAATGACAGAACGGCAGGTTTTACCTTTGTTAAAATATCCCGTATAATAGGATAATATCCGAAGAAACCGAAGAACAGCAGCTTTGACTCCATATCGGGAGTAAGCAGCAATGCAAGCAAAGCGACTGCCGCATAGCACAAAAGCGCCCATTTACGGCTTATCTCCCTGTATATTATCCAGACTACAAGTCCTGCGACGGCAGGAAGAATGTACACGCCTATCGGGATAAATCCCGTACAGAACATAAGCACTATACATATTGCGCTGAGTATGCCGCTGAGAGCTATAGCATAGCTCCTTGACTTTTTCGAGGAGGGCATATTATACATTTCTCCTTGCGTGTTCGGCATAAAGCTCATTGCTCTTCTCTTTGCGCTCTCTTCCGTCACGAAGAATCTCACGGAGCGTATCTATATCATCGTCATTCATAGCGTCTCTGTATTTGCAAAGATTATCTATTATGGTGTTGAGTTCGAACATCAACGCCTCTTTATTGCACATAAACAAGCTGCTCCACATATTCTCGTTGAGCTTTGCGACACGGGTAAGATCCATAAAACTGCCTGCCGAGAATCCGTCAGCATTGAACAGCGAGGGGCTTTTTACATAGGCATTGGAAACGACATGAGCAAGCTGTGAGGTAAAAGCTATATTTATATCGTGCTGTTTCGGAGTAGCGGTAACGACTTTGCCAAATCCCATACAGCAGGCAAGCGTAGATAACAGGTCTATTGCCATCTTGGGAGTATTTTCGGAAGGAGTAATGATATAACTTGCGCCTACAAACAGATCGTCGGTAGAATAATCAAAGCCTGAAAACTCTCTGCCTGCCATAGGGTGACTACCGACAAATATAACTCCCAGCGGCTCAAGAGCTTCGGTACAGCGAGTTACTACATATTCCTTTACACCGCACGAGTCTGTAACTATTGAGCCTGCTTTGAATCTATCCTTGTTTTTGTTTACAAAATCAACTATCGTCTCGGGATAAAGGCAAAGCATTGTCATATCGGCGTCACTAAGCTCGTTTTCCGATATTATCTCATCTATAGCACCGCAGTCAAGCGCCTTTTTGCATACCTCTTCATCTGCGTCAAGTCCCATTATATGATGAAATGTGCTCTTCTTTAAAGCCTTGCATATCGAACCGCCTATAAGACCGAGTCCTACTATCGCAATTTTCATTTTCGTCCTTCTTTCAGTTATGCGTATTTATTTAATTATAGCTTATCCACCGTGCAAATTCAAGTCAAAATGTGAAAAATTGCTGAAAAATTGCGTTCATCGCCCGACGGTTTGTTGACAGTGAAGTTTTAAAAAGTGTATAATATAAGTAAAAATACAGTTATACAGACCGAAAAAACCGATGGAACAAACTATCACAGGCGGTAAACCGAAAAGACGGTTTTGCCCTATATTATGCGCTTTTTCGGCTTATCAGCTGAAAAAATCAGAAGGAGACACACAGATGAAAGTACTTAAGTACTTAAAACCATACTGGATATTTGCCGTGCTATGTCCCTTGGCAATGATACTTGAAGTCAGTATGGACCTGCTTCAGCCTACTCTTATGTCCGATATTGTGGATAACGGTATATTGGGCACGGCGGGAGCTGACGAAAACCTCAGGTATATTCTTATTACCGGATTAAAAATGCTTGCCTTTTCGATAATCGGCGCTATCGGAGGTATTGCTTCTGCGGCATTCGGTACTACGGCGGCGCAAAAAATGGGCAACGACCTCAGAAAAGCAACTTTTTCAAAGGTAATGCATTTATCGTTTCAGCAAACGGACAAGTTTACCACCGGCTCTCTTGTAACAAGACTTACAAACGATATTTCCGCTATTCAGGAATTTGTCGCTATGTCGCTTCGTATGTTCGTCAGAACAGGTATGCAGTTTATCGGAGGTATAGCGGTAATACTGACGCTGAATGTCAATTTCGGCTTAGTGCTTGTTATTTCTCTGCCCGTTCAGCTTATCGTTCTGGCGGTAATTATGAAAAAGGCTGCTCCCCTTTTCAGCGTCGTGCAGACAAAGCTTGACAAGGTAAACAGCGTTGTTCAGGAAAATGTATCGGGTGCAAGAGTCGTAAAGGCGTTTACCCGTGAAGAATACGAGATAAACCGCTTTGATAACGCCAATAGCGAACTTATGACTACAAATCTTAAGGTTCAGAAGCTGCTTGCCACGCTGAACCCCATACTCATGGTGATTATGAACGCCTCTGTCATTGCGATTATTATGATAGGCGGATTTCAGGTCGAAGCCAGAGCTATGATGGTAGGCGATGTTATGGCGGCAGTAACATACATAACACAGATACTTATGTCTGTTATGATGGTCGGAATGATGTTCCAGCAGGTTTCACGAGCTACCGCTTCTATGAAGAGAGTTAACGAAGTGCTGAATACCACACCGACCGTTACAGACGGCAAAGGCACTGTTCCCGAGCAGAACAGCGGAACGGTTGAGCTTAGAGATGTCAGCTTTTCCTATCCCGGCTCATCGGGAAAACCGGTGCTCAGCCATATAAGTCTTAAAGCACAAAAGGGACAGATGATAGCATTACTCGGTGCAACAGGCTGCGGCAAGACCTCGCTTGTGAATCTGATTCCGAGATTCTATGACGCCACCGAAGGCGAAGTCCTCGTTGACGGAGTAAATGTAAGAGATTATAATGTCGATGCTCTCAGAAGCAAAATCGGCTTTGTTCTGCAGAAAAGCGAGCTGTTCTCAGGTACGGTATCGGAGAATATACGCTGGGGATGCGAAACCGCTACCGACGAAGAGATAAGAACAGCGGCAGGCATAGCGCAGGCAGAGGAGTTTATAAACGGATTCAACGACGGCTATGATACTATGATAAGCGAAAAGGGCGCTTCGCTGTCGGGCGGACAAAAACAGCGTATGGCGATAGCAAGAGCCATAGTCAAAAAGCCCGAGATACTTATATTTGACGACAGCACCTCCGCCCTTGACTTAAGCACCGAAGCAAAACTTCATAAAGCTATGAGGGAAAATCTCAGCGGTGTAACAATAATAATGATAGCTCAGAGAATAGCAAGCGTAATGAGAGCCGATAAGATAGCTGTTCTTGAAAATGGCAGTATCTGCGCATTCGGAACACACGACGAGCTTATGAAGACAAGCGATGTTTATCGTGACATTTATTATTCACAGATGAAGCAGGGAGAGGGGGAAACGGTAAATGGCTAATATGCGTCCTCCAATCAAGGTAATGGGCAGAGGCGGTCCTCCTCCCCACATGGCTATGGCGATGGCAGGCGAAAAGCCGAAGAACGCCAAAGTCACACTGAAAAGGCTCATCGGCTATATCGGCAAGAACAAGTACCTTATGATACTTCTTCTTTCGGTAATGCTGGTTGTTACCGTACTTAACCTTGTCGCTCCTTTTCTTCAGGGACAGGCTATCGACAAGATAACCCTTTCGGATGACAGGATAAATGTAGATATCGAGGGTATGATATTCTACCTTATCGCTCTCGGCTGTGTTTATCTTACAAACTCGGTGCTTACATATTTTCAGGGCATATTTGCCGCTAAGCTGTCTCAGACTACGGTAAAGACAATGAGAAAGGATCTGTTTGACAAGATATCATACCTGCCCATAAAATACACCGATACACATCAGCACGGCGATATTATGAGCAGGATGACAAACGATGTTGAGAATATCTCCAACACGGTTTCACAGTCGATAGCGTCGCTTGTATCGGGCGTGCTGACTCTTGCGGGATGCCTTGTGTTTATGCTTTACTATTCGCCTATGCTGACGCTTGTCAGCCTTACGGCAGTA
>JAEDNF010000171.1 GCA_016302655.1 Oscillospiraceae bacterium
CCTAAGAACTTAGGCAGCTCCATACCTGCCTGGTTGAACATTTCGCTCATAGGCGGTACGGACTTCATAATGCCGCTGATAAAATCTGCGGTTGAAGTCTTGCCGTTCTCGCCCTTTGAGCCGCTGTCCCAGACGGTAACCTTGTCTATCTTGATGTTCTTGATAGCCTCTACCTGAATCTTCATCAGCTCTTCCATATTGTTTGCGAGTATCAGCTTGATTGCGCTGTCGGCATTTCCGCCTGCGGCATTTACAAGCTCTCTCATACCTTCTGCCTGCTTAATGAGTATCTCCTGAGCACCTCTTGCCTGAGCTTCCATCTTAGCATAGAGAGCGTCAGCCTCACCCTTTGCGGTACGGCGTGCAACCTCTGCCTTTGCCTCTGCCTCAATTTCTGCCTGCTCTTTTGCGATCTTAGCCTTAACGATTATATCAGCCTGCTGAGTTGCCGTTTCAAGTGCGGCACGGGTCTGCTCTGCCTGTTGCTGAGCTATGTAGGCTTCTTCCTTAGCCTTAGCTGCCTGTACGGCTTCTGCCGCAGTAGCCACACGCATGGATTCGGCTTCCTTCTCACGCCTTAACGCTTCGGACTGAGCAACCTCGATCTTGGACTCGTTCTCACCCTTTATAGCAAGAGCGTTTGCGGCTGCAACCTGGATACGCTGGTCACGCTGTGCGTTAGCCTGACCGATCTCACCGTCACGATCCTTTTCTGCAACGGATTTCTTCGCATCGTTGATAGCCTTAGCGGCAGCCTCTTTACCGAGTGCCTCAATATATCCCGATTCATCGTTGATATCGGTTACGTTAACGTTGATAAGTCTGAGACCTATCTTCTTGAGCTCTATCTCAACATTGTTGGATACTGCTACAAGGAACTTGTCACGGTCGTTGTTGATTTCCTCGATCTCCATTGTTGCAACAACAAGTCTTAACTGACCGAAGATGATATCCTTAGCAAGCTCCTGTATCTCGTTCATACGAAGTCCGAGCAGACGCTCAGCCGCATTCTGCATGATACCCGGCTCTGTAGAGATACCTACCGTAAATCTTGAGGGTACGTCTACACGGATGTTCTGCTTTGACAGCGCATTCTTAAGGTCAACGTTTATGGATATGGGAGTCAGATCCATAAACTGATAGGACTGGATGATGGGCATAATGAACGCCGCACCTCCGTGTACGCACTTAGCGCTTCTCGCCTGACCATTCTTGTCGCTTCCGACTTTACCGTAGATAACAAGTATCTTATCCGAGGGACACTTGCGGTATCTCGAAAGGATACCCATGATAAGTGCAAAAACGATAACTACTGCCGCACATATGGCGATTAAAATTTCAATCGGCATGATATTTCCTCCTGCATAAATTAATTATCTTTTTCAACCACCACAACATCGCCGCGCACATCTATGATGCGCACCTGCGTTCCTGTGGGGATGATTCCGTCTTCATCGGTCACAGCCTCAAACTCCGCAAATCTCTCGCCCGAGCTCACCGTAACCTTACCGTGTCCGCTGTTATTTGCCGGGATCGGTATGTATACGCCTGCCGTTTTACCCAGCAGCTTCTTCATATCTATATTGCCGTTTTGCGTAAGCTTTCTTGACAGCTGAAGCACCTTTGCAACACCGAGCATAGCCAAAAATCCGAGTACCAGTCCTATAGCCGTAGCGATTGCCGGATGAAGCCCCAGCGCCGAGCAGATAACTCCCGTCCAGCCAAGCACGCACAGGAAGGTCATTATTCCCTGCAATGTGAACAGCTGCATAACTCCGAAGTCGGAGGGCGCAGAGCCGTCGCCAAGTTCGGTATGCGCACATCCGTCATGCGCCGGTATGTCGGAAACATCGCCCGATATATCGCCTATATCCGCACCGCCGTCAAGGTCAAGTCCGCCCGTGTCGCTTATCTCCACGCCTTCCGAGCCGTGTCCCATGCCCAGCATAAGAAGTATAGTCTGTATAACTATTATAAGTGTAGCAGGTATCGCTATGCAATAGAACACCTGCTGTGCAATACCAAGCGACTGCCACCATTCAATCATATAATTCACCCTTTCAGAATATGAATGTAGTTTACTGTTTGTATAATATCATTCTGCTTTACAGAGTGTATCCGTTATTTATTGTAATAACCGAGCGTCAGCAGAAGAAGGAAGTTTTTATCCGCAAGCACCCAACTGTCGTTTGTGTATCGAAAATCGATAGTCAGGCTGAATTCATCCGAGCGGAACTCATCGCTTCCGATAAGCGAATCAATGTAATCCATCTGAGCGTTGAAGTCGTTTTTCAGTCCCGAATTTATCTTCGAGTCGGACTTCTCGTTGAATTTTTCCATATCAAATGCCGTGAAAGTGCCTGTCACCGTAGCCGTGCGTGACTCTTTATCGGTCTTTTCCGACAGATCCTTGCAGGTTACATAGGTCGTGAACAGCTTGTGCAGAGTCGTGGAATAACGCTCCGTCCAGGACGATTCAAACTCTGTGCCGGTATCGGTGAAATACAGCTCCACGCTGTACGGCGAGAAGCTGCGGCAATAGCCTGCCACCTTGTCATAATCCTTCGCCTTTGTGAGCGAGAATATCTCGTTTATTATCTGCACGGGGGTGAGTTCGGTTTTCTCGTCGCTCTTCTCTCCCTTACTGCAGGCGGCAAATGTCAGGATCACCGCCGAAATAAGCACAATGCAAAGCACCCTTGCCGTGATACGCTTTATTTTATATTTCAAATTTCCGCTTCCTTTCGTCCGGAAGTTCCGTCAAAGTAATGTGTATGTAAATTTAATTTACCTTAATTATATCACATTTGAACGAAATGTCAATAACATTCTATTGCATTTTGAAAAATAGTCGATTCGCACATAAAATCCGCTTATTTTTTGTATAAAACATAGAAAACAAGTCAATCGGAGCATAAAACGGGAAATAATTTGCGATTCCATCTTGATTTTTCTTGCGGTTTTTGTTACACTATCAATATAAAAGGTAAATTTCATTTACGATAGAATGTTAATTGGTAATTATCTGTAACTTTGAAGGAGGGAGCATATGAACTCGGAAGAACTCGGCAGACGGATAAAAGAGGCAAGGCTTGCAAAGAACATGACGCAGTCCGAGCTTGTCGGCACATTTATAACAAGGAATATGCTCAGCCGCATAGAAAGCGGAAATGCGTGTCCGTCGGTGAAGACGCTGGAATATCTCGCACAGAGGCTTGAGCTTCCTGCCGGCAGTCTTATGGCAGACAACGAGCCGGAAAGCGAAGAAGAGATCCGTGACGCACAGCTTCTGCTGAAATCGAAGAAGCTATATATAGCCGAGAATTACGAATCCGCAGGAGAAGCCGCACGGGAGCTTATCGGGGGCGAATTTTCCGATGAAGCGCAGGCGATACTTGCAAGGAGCTTTCTTGCGCTGTCGGACAGAGCCATGCAAAACGGCGATACAGCCGCCGCCGCAAAATTTGCCAAAGAAGCGCTCAGCTACGCCGACAAGGGCATATACAAGAGCCGTGAGGTAGCGGTAGACGCATCTATCAGGCTGTCGGAGATAGCGGAGGGAAAGTAATATGGATATGCTTATAGAAATACATCAGAATGTTAATAAAACTAAGTCTTCCCCCAAAATGGGGTTGAGCGTTGTTTGCTTAGGTGGTTTTGCATCGTGCAAAACTTTTGGCAAACAACTAAAGCGTCCTTGCTTTAGGCGAAGCCCTCAGATAGGTCTGCGTTCGTTTGTGGGTTTTGCATCCATGCAAAACCTCTGTGCGAACGCTATCAAGCATCCATGCTTGGGCGAGGGGCGATAGCCCCCGTTACACAGCCCCTTCCCAAGGGGAAGGGGTTTGGGGATGGGGATAGTTTAAATTAAAATAGGTAAAGTAATATGGATATGCTTATAGAAATACTGATCGATGTTTTCTTCGATGTTGGCGTCACCGCAAGTACAAGCAGTAAATTGCCCAAACCGATAAGATTGATTTTCCTCGCAATTACGGTCATTGCTATGATTGCGGGTGTAGCGGTTCTTACCGCAGTAGCTATAGACTCAATTTCTGAAGCACCTTTGCTCAGTATTCTGCTCGGATTTGCCGATGCAATAATATGCTGTTTAGCCGTCTGCCTCGTTGTTAAATGTCTGAAGGTGAAAAAGCGCAAAAAGTGATTGACAAACACCGAAATTTAGTGTATAATAATAAAGCATTTTGACAGCAGTCAATTGCAATATGCAGACGTATCGAAGTGGTCATAACGGGGCTGACTCGAAAT
>JAEDNF010000172.1 GCA_016302655.1 Oscillospiraceae bacterium
AATCTGCTGACCGATTCGCTGCCGGCAATTGCGATAAGTATGGAAAAAGCAGATAAGTCTCTTCTTCGTGATAAACCCCGTAACAGTAAAGCATCATTTTTGGATAAGAAAATGTCACTCGGAGTATTATTGGGCGGCGTACTTATTTCGGCAGTTGTGACAGCCGCATATCTTATCGGACTTACGGTTTCATCGGGGCTTGCTTGCGCTATGGCTTTCACCTCACTTTGCATTGCAAGACTCTTCCACGGATTTAACTGCCGTGGTGATAAACCCATTGCAAAGCTCGGAATATTAAGCAATAAGTTTATGTTGCTCGCATTTGCCGCCGGAATAGCTTTTTTATGCTGTGCTGTGTTTATTCCCGTAATCAATGTTCTATTTGGCGCATCGGCAATGTCACCGTCTCATTTTGCAATCTCAGCTTTACTTGGCTTTGCACCGTCGCTGATTATACAGATAATCAAAGCTGTAAAACAATATACCATACAAAGAAAATAAAAGCCGTAAAAATTCTTTATTTGCGAGAAACGTATTTACATTTTGAAAGCCGTGTGGTAAAATGGAAACAGCGGATATCCGCAAATATATTTCGGACGGTAAATAAAATGAGTATTGAAAAGAAAATATGGGGAAACCATGACGGCAAGGAGTGCTTTTTGTTCACTCTTAAAAACGGTAATATCAGCGCTGAGATTACAAACTACGCCGGCTCAATCGTAAAGCTTGAGGTACCCGACAGAAACGGTAATGCAGGAGATATTCTTTTAGGTTATGATAACCTTGAGGGATATTTGGCAGGCGGAAGCAGTCAGGGCGCTCTTGTAGGAAGATACGCAAACAGAATCGGCGGTGCTAAGTTTACGCTCGGCGGCAAGGAGTATTTGCTTGCAAAGAATGACAACGGAAATACGCTTCACGGCGGAAATGTAGGTTTCAACAAGAAGGTATGGAGCGTTAAGGATTACGGCGAGGATACCGATCCTTATGTTGTATTCTCCTACACAAGTGCAGACGGCGAAGAAGGCTTTCCGGGTACGCTGACTCTTGATGTAAAGTACACTCTTACTTCGGATTCTATCGAGATAAATTATAATGCGGTGAGCGATAAAGATACAGTGATGAATTTTACAAATCATTCGTATTTTAATCTTAACGGTACAGACGCAGGTGACATAAAGAATCACATTGCACAGATTTTTGCTGATAAATACACGCCTGTTAGCCCTTTGCTCATCCCTACAGGTGAGATAGCCGATGTCAAGGGTACACCGTTTGATTTCACTTCGCCTAAGAGAATAGGCGAGGATATGGACAACGGCAGACTGCCCGGCGGATATGACCATAACTATGTTTTAGGCGAAACAAAAGAGATGAGAAAGGCAGCAGAGGTTTATTCTGATATTACCGGCAGAGTTATGACCACATACACCGATATGCCTGCAATTCAGTTCTATATAAGCGGCGGTCTGGGAAACGAAACAGGAAAAGGCGGTAAGGAAATGTTCAAAAATCAGGGTTTCTGCCTTGAAAGCCAGTTCTGCCCCGATTCTCCTAACAAGCCTCAGTTCAAACCTACCTGCGTTTATAAGGCAGGGGAGAAGTATGAATTTACAACAATTTATAAATTCTCGGTTAAATAATTAGTGTTAAAAACAGATACAGCTCCCACGAAAATGGGAGCTGTTATTTATTGTCCAAAATGCGTTGTTTCCTTCGGCTCAAGCGTAAGCTCGTCTTCTTTGCACGGACGGACAATTAGCTTTGAAATACAGTTATCGTGAACCTCTATAACCTTGAAAATAATATCCTTATACCTTACTTTAGGATGCTCTCCTTCTTCTTCGGGAATATATCCGAGCAGGTCGGTCACAAAACCTGCAATAGTGTCATATTCGTGATTCTCTTCAAGCTCATAGCCGAACAGTTCAAGAACCTCTTCGGGATCGGCTTCACCGTCAATTTCATAAGCGCCGCCCGAACGCCTTATTATAAGTTCTCTTTCCTCGTCGTATTCGTCTTCGATATTGCCCATTATTGATTCTATAATATCCTCAAGCGTTATTATTCCTGCTGTACCGCCGTATTCGTCAATTACTACGCCCATGCCGGATTTAAGATTGGTGAGAAATTTGAATGCATCGGAGCAACTGCAGGACTCCGGAACATATACAGCCTCGCGAAGAAAGTCGTCTATTTTAAGGTTATCTTTATTATCGTTTCCGACAAGGCAGAGAAGGTCTTTTACAATGATTATTCCTACGATAGCGTCTATGCTATCCTTGAATACGGGAATACGGGAAAAGCCTTTCTCAAGAGCAATATATACTATATCGTCAAGAGAAGAATTAATTTCTACGCCGACGATATTCTTTCTGTGCGTCATTACATCCGACGCAACAAGATCGCCGAATTCAAATACATTGTTAATAAGCTGTGCAGATTCATCTTCAAGGTTGCCGTATTCGTTTCCTGCGTCAACCATCGACATTATATTGTCCTGAGTAGTATCATCTTTATCATAATAGCTTTCGCCGAGTGCTTTTGAAAGCAGCTTATCAAGTCCTTTATTAAGTAATATCAGCGGGCTCAGCAGAATTTTTACAGCTTTGCCTGGTTTTCGGGCATCAGAGTCCATTAATGTTCACCTTTCTTGATTATAAGTAGCTTACTGTCGGAAACTATTGTTTCCGTAATAGCGTTCTATATTATTTTACGCTTGATTTGTTACGCTAAGATTAAAAAAGCGGATAGCATTTTTATTACAAATGCTTACTGCTTCATCAACCGTAATGCCTTTTATTTCAGCCAGCTTTTCAGCAGTTTTAATAGTCATTGAGCTGTCACAGCGACTGCCTCTGAACGGAGAGGGAGCCATATACGGACAATCGGTTTCAAGCATGATTCTGTCAATGGGTATTGTTTCGCATGAGCGAACAGCTTTCTTTGCATTCTTGAATGTCAGCACTCCCGTAAAGCTGATATACAGACCCAAACTCAGAAGTTCCGATGCGGTTTCCGGACTGCCGGAGAAGCAGTGCACTACGCCTTTTTTCGGTGTTGTACGGCGAAGTATATTCAGCGTATCTTCTGTCGCGTCTCTTGAATGTATAACAACAGGCAAAGACAGCTCGTTTGCAAGCGCTATCTGCTGTTCGAATATTTCCTTCTGCTTTTGAGCGTCATAGTTTTCGTAATGATAATCAAGCCCTATCTCGCCTATAGCTACTACTTTGGGCTGTGCGGCGTATGCACGGAGAGTATCTATATATGAATCGGGCGTTCCGGCAATATTTTCCGGGTGTATTCCTACAGCGGCAAATACATTGTCATATCGTTTTGATAGCTCAAGAGAAAAGTCACAGGTAGGAATATCAACGCTCATATTTATTATTGCAAGCACATTCTGTGCAAGGATGCTGTCAAGCAGTTCGTAACGGTCATCGTCAAACCACGCATCGTCATAGTGTGCATGGGTGTCAATTATTTTCATATTTACTTGATGATTTTTACACTGTCACGGATAATCAGCTTGCCTGTAACAAGTGTTCTACCGCGTGAGAAGTTCTTGTCACGGATTTTTCTGATTATTGTTTCAACTGCTTCGTATGACATCCTCTTGCTGTCAACATCAATAGTAGTAATACGGGGATTAGATATAGTAGAGTAGATGTGATTGTCATAGCCGACAATGGAAATGTCATCGGGTACAACATAACCCTCGCTTCTAAGCTGGTTTAAAAGGCAATATGCCGCCTCGTCACAGTTGCAAACAAAAGCGGTAGGCTTCTGAGCAGGGAGGTCAAAATGAGGGAAGCTTGTGCCGTCGGGGCCTCTGTCGTCGATTACCCATTCACTGCGAAGCGGTATACCTTTTTCGAGAAGTGCCTTATAGTATCCAAGATATCTGTCCTGTATGCTTGATGTAGAGGTTATTGTGCCTAAGAATCCGATATTACGGTGACCTGCGTTTATAAGATAATTCGTTATCATATACGAGCCGAAAAAGCTGTCAGACAGAATTGTGTCCGTGCGGTTGTCACTGCTGTAAAAGTCAAGGAAAACAACAGGAATATCAAGTTCAAGCAGTTCGTTTACATATTCGTCGTCAAACTGTCCGAGAACAATTACACCGTCAACCTTCTTGTCGGTAACTGAATTCGGCATTGAGCGCTTTGCCTGATCGCTTT
>JAEDNF010000173.1 GCA_016302655.1 Oscillospiraceae bacterium
TGACATAAGCTCCTTTTTGTCCGCCGCCTTCATATCGATAAAGAAGTATGTCAGCGTGCCGAAGCTGAACAGCTCCATAGCCGCCCACACAGGCATAATTCCGCCGTACTTGTTCTTGTGATGCTTTACAAAATCCTCTTTTTCGTTGACTTCCATAAGCCGTTCTATCTTGCTCATAAACGCCTGATGATTATGGTGCGGATCGAATCCCGACGGATTGAGATAACCGAGTGCGCCGTACTTCATAGCGTGATAGTTCGATATAAGCGCACGGAACGCTATCTCAATCTCTTCAAGATAAGTCATTATCAATCTGCGTAGCATACGGTCAAAATCATAAATGCGCATTATCTGCTCAAATGTTGTTCCGTCCTTGTACTTTCCCTTATGTTCAAGAAACGGTGCAAAATAATAGGCAAGCCTGTAGTAATTTATCCTTGTCAGGCACTCTTCCGCATACTCACGATCGTTTATAACACAGCCTCTTTGTAAAAGTATATCTATCTGCTGATTAATGGTAGCAGGCGTTTTATTAAAAAGCATTTTACCCCGAACCTTTCAAAATTTATACTTCTATTGTTTTTCCAAGTCTGAACGAATATATCAGCTTTTGCTTTACCGGCATCGAAAACTCTTTCTCAAGAGCCTCTTCGTATATATCGAGCTGGAGCTTGTAATCTTCGATGTACTGCTGTTCATCGGTGAATCTGTCGCTCTTGTAATCTATCAGCACAATGCCGTCATCCTCTATGAAGAACAAATCGGCTATTCCCTGTACATAAGGCTCTGCACCGCTTAAGTCGGTGTTTTTATCCGCACCGAACAGCTCGGCGTCAAAATTTTGTGCCGTCAGCTTATGGAATATAGGATGCTCACGATACACTTTGCCGGAATTTATCAGCCGTGTCGCAATATCGCTTTCAAAGAAATGAGCGATATCCTTTGCATCAATGCAGTCCCTTTCTGCATCCGATAAAAAGTCCGAAGTCTCATTTGAGATATATTGCTGTGCCTCGTCTCTTGTCATGGCACGGTCAAAAGGAATATGCTCCATCAGCTTGTGATAAGCGTCGCCACGGCGTTTTCCCGTCAGTTTGCCGCCCGTGTTTTCCATAAAAGACGGAAGTCTGATATACAGGCCGAAGTCGTCTTTTCCCGACAGTTTACGGCGGTTTGAAGCAAGCTCTGTTGCCGTATATCTTGCCGCAATGCGAGTCAGCGGCTCATATTCATATTCCGATGTCATTGCCGCAAGTATGTCGTCACTGTCCTCAGGACTTGCTGTTTGTGCCGAAGCGGTATCGGTTGTTATAACTTCATCGTCACACTCATCGGGGGCAGAGCAGAATATATATCTTACCGAATCGTAATCTACATATCCGTCCTCTTGCTTGATTTTTGCATTGCCTAAAGCAAGCACATCCAAAAACCAATCGAGATAATTTCCTTTTTCACAGCCTGCCTTTTCTCTGCAGCTGCTTCCGATATCAAGCTTATCAGGTGTGACAGACTTACAGCCCGTGAATATCAGCTTGTCTTCGGCTCTTGTTGCGGCGACATATAAAAGGCGCATTTCCTCGCTGAAAAGGTTCTTTTTTATCTCACGCTGTGCGTCGTCATACGCAGGAGAAGGTATCTTGCTCATAGCGGCTGTATCCACCGCCTTTGAGCATATACCGTAGTCATTGCTGATTATAATATCTCCCGTGTAGTCACCGTCATTGAACGTATGCGAACAGTCGCTTACAAACACCACAGGAAACTGCAGTCCCTTTGAAGCGTGTATCGACATCAGTCTGACGCCGTTTTCGGTAGCAGGTTTTGCCGCTTCAAGTCCGCCCGAACTGCTTATCTTGCCGATATTGTCAAGAAAATCGGTGAGCGTTCCTCCGCCCGAGCAATCACAGTAGTTGCGTGCATAGGTTATGAGAAGCTCAAGATTAGCAAGTCTCATTTCCGGCTCTTCCGATAAGGACAGAAGCTGCAGTACCGGCGTTGTGTCATATATACTGCGTATAAGCTCGCTTACCGAGCAGGACGCCGCAGTAGTGCGAAGCAGGTCAAGCTGTTCGATAAATGCCGCACAGCGCTGTTCGGGGAGTACACCCTCAAAGTATTTTTTCAGCGAATTGTCGGTTACCGTACCGCCGTATCCGTCTGCGGCGGCAAGTATACAGCTGTAAAGCGGCTTTTCTCTCATCATGCGGACATACTGCCGTAAAGCCTGCATATCATCATCTGAAACCTTTGTTACATCCACGCCGAATGTGCCTGTCCTAAGCCTTGCCATATCGTCCGCCGAAAAGCAATATATAGCAGACATTAGCAGTTTTGCAAGGCTCTCATCGTTATAAGGATCGTCTATCACTCTGAGCTGATCCAGCATCATGCGTATCTCGGGGCGGTCGGTGAAATTCTCCGTCAGCGACAGCGAAAAGCCTATACCCTTTGCCCTCAGTGCTTCGGTAAATACGCCGAGCTTGGATTTCGGCGAACGCATAATTATCGCAAAATCGCTTTCCGTGCAGGCGTGGTTATCTTTGCCGACCTTAAAGCCGCTGTTTATCATATCGGATATTCTCTGTGCAACATACGCCGCTTCATATTCCGAACCGCTTGTTTTGCCCGGCTTTGCAACAATACATACCTCCGTCTTGTATTCGTCGGGAATCTCTGTTCCCTCTGGAGTGTTGTCTGTGCCGCATATTAGCCTGCTGTCCTTTGCGTAATCCGCACCGCCGAGCTGAGGCGTCATCATTCTGTCGAACAGCGTATTTATACCGTCAATGACGCATCTTTTACTACGGAAGTTTTCGTTCAGCGGCAGTACGGTAAATTCTCCTCCGGGTGCTGAAACCTGCGCAAATACCTCAGGCTCGGCTCCTCTGAAACCGTAGATAGACTGCTTTATATCGCCTACGAAATACAGGCGGTCGGGGCTGTCTCCCGAAAGCCTTCTGAATATCTCATACTGCAAGCGGTTGCTGTCCTGAAATTCGTCTACTATGATAAGCTGCAGTCCTGCTCTTTCGCTAAGCTCGGGGTGCTTTATCAGCATATTGTACAGCACTCTTTCCGCATCGGAAAAGTCCGCCTGATTGCGAGCCCTCTTCTCTTCGGCATATTTTTCCGCAAAGCTTATTACCAGCTTTTTAAGCACCGTCACGGCAGGTAGGCTCTTTGCCATATCCTCATCAAACGAGGTGATCTTTTTGCATATTTTCATTATCTCGGCAAATATGCTCTTTGTTCTTTCCCTGTGCTCCTTGACCGCTTTATCGGTGCTTCTGTCATTCGGCGCTCTTCCGATATCGGCTACGGAAAGCTCGTATATATCATCGCTTATAACAAAATCGTTGTCGCAAAGCCGTCTTACCGCTTCGCCGTAACAGCTGTCGAGCATATCCGCATATTCGGTATGGGCATCGGCGTTTGAAGCGTCATACACTCCTATAGAAGTATACAGCTCGTCAAGTTCCTCTTTAAAGCTTTCGGCATATACTTTGGCTTTAGCTTCGAGCGACTTTTTTACGCCGTTTTGAATAGCCATATCGTCGCTTCTGTCAAGCCATCCGACAGGATCGGTGCGGTTTGAAGCCTTGTTGTATATCCTCATTATCATATCGCACAGCGCTAAGTCGTTCTTCTGTACATAGTTTTCAAGTATGCAGGCGACTTCGCTTTCAGCGCCGTTTTTATAAAAATCTTCAAGCACCGTTTCAAGCACAGCGTTTTTAAGCAGTTCGGCGTGAGTCTGGTCAATAACGGAAAAACCTGCGCTGACACCTTCGGCAAGCTCTATGTTTTCTCTTATCATAGAAAAGCAGAAAGAGCTTATTGTGGATATCTTTGCACCGTGCAGTTTTCTGCTCTGTGCTTTTATAAATCTTGCTTTCTCTTTGCCTGCTGCGGCAGCAGTCTCGTTCATAAGAGAAGCAAGCCTTGTTTTAAGCTCTCCTGCCGCCTTCTCGGTAAAGGTGACTACCGCTATCCTTGACGGATCAAGCGGATTTTCTTCATCGCACAGCAGTTTTACCACTCTTTGTGCAAGAACGGCAGTCTTGCCGCTTCCTGCGCCTGCAGAAACAACGGCAGCTCCGTCACAGTGGTTTATAGCCGCTTCCTGTGCTTTTGTAAATTTAATTTCAGCCATTTATCTGCCGCCCTTCTTATCCTTCTT
>JAEDNF010000174.1 GCA_016302655.1 Oscillospiraceae bacterium
GACTGCCGCAAGTACAGCCATTACCGACAGTACCGATAGTAACGATAGTGCTGATAGCACCGACACCGACAGCAGTGCCGAACAGTCCCTCTCGGACATATAACAACGGAAGGAACTTAATATAAATGTCTGAACCCAACAACTCCGCCACCTTAGACTTTGTCACCGATGCCACGCTCGGACTGTCCGAAGCGCAGGTATCACAGCGTATTACGGATGGCAAAGTCAACGGCGAGATGAATATTCCCAGCAAATCCATAAAGCAGATATTCAAGGATAACTGCCTTACCTTCTTCAACCTGATAAATGTAATACTTGCGGCGTGCGTAGTAGCGGTAGGCTCGTTCAAGAACTGCCTGTTCTTAGGAGTTATACTGTGCAATACCGCAATAGGCATATTCCAGGAAATACGCTCAAAGAGAGCCATTGACAAGCTGGCTCTTATTTCTGCGCCCAAAGCCGACGTAATAAGAGGCGGAGTACAGCAGACTATAGCCGTAAAGGACATAGTGCTTGACGACCTTATGATACTGACGGCAGGCAAGCAGGTCTGCTCGGACTGCGTTGTGGTCGAGGGCGAGTGTGAAGTAAACGAAAGCCTTATTACAGGAGAGAGCGACCCCGTTATAAAAAAGCCGGGCGATGAAATTCTCTCAGGTTCTTACCTTGTCAGCGGCGAAACAAAGGCGCAGGTTGTAAGAATCGGCGCAGACAACTACGCAAGCAAGATAACCAGCGGCGCAAAATACATAAAGAAGAACAACTCAAAGATGCTCGGCAGTATCAACTATATACTTAAGATAATCTCGCTGTGCATAATTCCTATGATACTGCTTATGTTCGGCAAGGAGATGCTGCTTGCAGGTACGCCGTTCAACGAGGCGGTTGTAAACACGGTATCCGCTATAATAGGCATGATACCCGAGGGACTTGTGCTTATGGCAAGTATGGTGCTTGCGGTGAGCGTTATAAGGCTTGCTACCAACAAGACGCTTGCACAGGACCTTTACTGCGTTGAAACTCTGGCAAGAGTGGATGTGCTGTGCCTTGACAAGACAGGCACGATAACAGAGGGAAAGATGGAAGTCACCGATGTAATTCCCCTTGAAAAAGCCGACTGCGAAAAAGCTCTGTGCGAGATGATATACGCTCTTGGCGACAACAATCCCACCGCCCTTGCTATTATGGACAGATACAGAAATAACGGTGAAAACGCCGTTTGCGAATGGAAAGCCGACAGCGTGGTGCATTTCTCAAGTGCAAAGAAATGGAGCCTTGCGGCTTTTGGCGGCAAAGGCACATATATACTGGGCGCCGCCGAATTTATACTCGGCAATGCTTTGACCGATAGCTTAAGAGCGATGATAGAAAAAGAGGCTGAGGGCGGCTACCGCATAGTGCTTTTTGCATATTCCGAAAATATGCCCCCCGAAGTTGAGGGCGGAGCGCTTCCCGAAGATATACGCCCCGTTGCCCTTGTAAAGATAACCGACTGCATAAGAAAAGAAGCTCCCGACACTCTGCGCTATTTTGCCGAGCAGGACGTTGATATAAGGATAATATCGGGCGACAGCCCCGTTACCGTTTCGGGTGTTGCAAAGCGTGCAGGTCTTGCAGGCTATGATAACTATATAGACGCTTCTACGCTTACCGATGACGAGGCTCTGTGGGCGGCGGCAGACAAGTACAAGATTTTCGGCAGAGTTACTCCCTATCAGAAGCTGGAGCTTGTAAAGGCGCTGAAAGCTCAGGGACACACGGTTGCTATGACAGGCGACGGCGTGAACGATGTTCTTGCACTGAAAGAATCCGACTGCTCTATAGCAATGCAGTCGGGAAGCGACGCCGCAAGAAATGTATCAAACATCGTACTGCTTGACAGCAACTTTGCGTCAATGCCGAAGATAGTCGGCGAAGGCAGACGCTCTATAAACAATATCGAGCGCTCGGGCGTACTGTTCTTATATAAAACGGTATACTCATTCTTAGCGGCGCTTCTGTTCTGCTTTGTGCCGATGGCATATCCTCTGCAGGCGATACAGCTTACGCAGATAAACATATTCACAAACGGAATCCCCTCGTTCTTACTTGCTATGGAGCCTAACTTCAAGCGTGTAAAGGGCGAATTTATCGAAAATGTAATGCCGAAGTCCATTATGCACGGACTGCTTATCACCTTCAACTTTATCGCCATAGTGCTGATGAGGTACATTTCGGGCTGGGCGGGCATAATTCCGCTTGAAGTGTTCGACACAGGCGTAAACACTATGGCTACGCTGTGCATAGGCTTTGCGGCTTTTGTCATACTGGTAAAGGTATGTCTGCCGTTCAAGGCGTGGAAGATAGGTCTGCTTGCTTTTCTTGTAACAGGCTTTGCACTTGACCTTATGGTGCTTAAAGACTTCCTGCTCGACTTAAAGCCTCTTTGCACCGAGATGCTTATAATGACGGCTATTATTATGGGAAGCACCGTACTGCTCGGCATTGTGTCATCGATATTTGAAAAGAAGATAATAAAGAATCTGCTTGCGTTCCAGATATACTGGAGAAATGTATTCGACAAACTCTCAAACGCAAGAAAGGAAAGAAAAAATGCCAAAAGCAAAGGTTGAGATATTCAGCGACGGCGCCTGCAGCGGAAATCCCGGTCCGGGCGGCTACGGAGCGATTCTTCGCTGGAACGGCAAAGAAAAAGAGCTTTTCGGCGGTGAAAAGCACACCACCAATAACCGAATGGAGCTTACTGCTGTAATCGAGGCTCTGTCTGCACTGAAATATCCGTGCGAGGTAGTTCTTACCACCGACAGCAGATATGTTGTGGACTCGGTGACAAAAGGCTGGGTGGAAAACTGGAAGCGCAGAGGCTGGAAAAAGGCAGACAACTCCCCTGCGTTAAACTCTGACCTTTGGGAAAAGCTGCTCCCGTTGCTGTCAACTCACGATGTGGAGTTCAGGTGGATAAAGGGACACGCAGGACATCCCGAAAACGAGCGCTGTGACAGGCTTGCGGTGAAAATGCGTGACTACTATTCGGCACTGTAAAGAAGGCGGTTTTATGAAAAACGAAATAAAAGAGTATAAAGAATATATTTTAGAGCAGGCAAAAGATCCCGAAACCGACAAGAAGGAGCTTGCCGAAAAACTTCTTGTGCGTATCGGCTTTTACCAGCACGAGCGGCTTATTCACTTGATCGTCACTATGAGCTTCGGCGTTTTTTTCCTGCTGTCGCTGATACTCGCTTTTTCAAATGCGTACTTCCTTGCACTGTCGGCACTTCTGCTGATACTTCTTGTACCGTACATAGCTCATTACTATTTTCTTGAGAACTCAACGCAGGAATTATACAAGGTATATTACTCCTTGACAGAGGAAAAATAGATTATCAGGGATAACTATTGGTATATTTTAAGCAAAAATCACACATATCCGGACATTATTTACCAAGTTTCGTTAATTCCTACAAATTTAGCTTAAAAAACTGGATTTTTGTTTGGTTTTGTAGTATAATTACTTCACTATTTCAAGGGGCAATTATGCCCGATTAAAATAAAAGGGGTGAGCCTGTGAAAAAAGATATCTTTTCTATTCCCAACATACTCAGTTTTGTAAGAATATTGCTTATACCTCTTTTCGTATGGCTTTACCTTACTGCCGGAACAAGCGGCGAATACTATCTTGCGGCGGCTGTCGTTGTGGCTTCGGGCATTACCGATTTTCTTGACGGACAGATCGCAAGAAGATGCAATATGATAACCGAGTTCGGCAAGTTTCTCGATCCTCTTGCGGATAAGCTGACTCAGGGCACGCTGTTCTTATGCATAGCGCTGAACTACCCTCTTATGTGGGTGCTTCTCGTGATATGGCTGCTCAAAGACGGCTTTATGGCTATTATGGGACTGGTGCTGTTAAAGACAAAGCAAACAAAGCTTGACGGCGCGCGCTGGTACGGAAAGGTCTGCACGGCTATAATCTATATTGCTGTGCTTGCTCTGCTCTTCTTCCCCGGAGTATTCCCGCCGGAGTCCAAGGCTTCTATAGTGCTGATACTTATCTGCATAGGTATCATGCTTCTGTCCGGCATACTCTACTCAATAACACTTATAAAGATGTGGATGCATAACGAGACTATCGCCAAAGAAAACAGGAAAAAGCTCAGAGAGATGGCTAA
>JAEDNF010000175.1 GCA_016302655.1 Oscillospiraceae bacterium
CCGAAGAAGCCGAAGCCTATCGCAGAATATACCCTTACGGTGTCCCTTTATCCGATGAGATGACCGAGCCTTCGAGCAGGACTTACGGTAAAAAGGGTACTCACGGGGGAGTATAGCAAAAAGCCGCAGTAAATTCTGCGGCTCAGCGTTGTTATTTTACCAGAGTAGGCGTGATAAATCTGATATCCGCCTTTTTTGACAGTTTTCCGACAATATCGGAAAGCCCCTTGTTTATAGCGTCTATATCCTTTGAGCGTTTTATGAATCCGGTCTGATAGCGTGAATAGTTTTCTTCACGGTTGTAGGAATAACCGTCCATTCCGGCAATGAAAATCTTCTTTACGCCTGCACCGACCAGGAATTTCAGCAGCATAAGGCAGGAGTTGTCGCTAACCGCCTCGTTTTCGTTTATAAGGTCGGCATAAGGAAGCTTCGCAAAAGGAGAAGGTATAGACACATTAGACACCGCCACCAGCTTTGAATTGCTGTTTTTAAAGCGCTCCTTGATCTCTCTTTCACGCTTTATGTTGCCGACGAAGATGAAATCGCTCTCACAAAAAGGACAGTAGAAATTTACCGAGAAGGATACCATATCGGGACTTGCGGCAAGCTGGGCTATCTCGTCGGAGTAATCGTCTATCGATTTTCCGGGCGCTATTACCAGCACATTCTTTCCGGCGATAAGCTCTGTCACCTTGTCTATGTTGAAGCTTTCGCTGTTGCGCCTCTCCATAAAGTCATAATATATCCTCTCGATATATCCCTTGTCAAATTCAAAACGCTTTTCATCGCTCATAAGAGAGAAAATATCGTTCATATTCTCAAATGACAGCGTGTCCTTGTCGTCAAGATAATGAGCATAATTCGGATGGAGATTATATGTTGCCGAGAGATAGTTTGCAAGCGAATATCCCCAGTAATTCTGCTTATAGAAATTGCCGAGTATCTCGTCTATTATCTTAAGCATCGGAACAATATAATATCTGTCACCGAACCGCTGTATTATAAGCTCGGAGTTGAGATTGCCTGCGCCTCTGCCCATTCCCATGATGCTTGAATCGATTATGAGCTTTCTTTCGGTCGGCATACTGATAAGCGTCTGTGCATTGGAATATGCCAGCTGAAGATTGTTGTGAGAATGGAATCCGAGCTTTATTCCGTCGCTAAGATTATTATCGGCAAGATAGAACAGCCTCATAAGGTCGTTTGCATTCATCGAGCCGAAGCTGTCAACGATATAAGCAGCATAAGGCTTAACTCTGTTTATGCTTTTTATCAGCTCAATAAATTCGCTGTCGCTGTAGGAGAGCGTAAGCATAGGCTGAACAAACACGGCATAGCCTTTTTCTTTAAGGATACCGCACATTTCAAGCGCCGCATCGGCATTCTTCTTATGGAATGCAAGCCGTATGCCGTCAATGAGTCCTGCCTTGTTGTCGGGGATATCCTCAGGCGAAAATTCGCCGAAGTTTATCATTGCAACATACATAGCGTTCTTCTTTTTGTCTTTAATAAGCTCCTCAAGATCGGCAAATGTGCGGTACTTTGTCACATCTTCGTCATACGAGCTTATCTTCTGCGTTATATATCCGCATTCGATGATATCTATGCCGGAAGTTTCAAGACCATTTATTATCGTCTCTATGTTGCTGTGACCGAAGCGCCATTTGTTGCAATAACCGCCGTCTCTGAGCGTACAGTCAAGAATACTGATATTGTCCATTTCACTTACCTTTCAAGCAGAGCATCTCAGCCGAGCTTTTCGGCAACCAGTCTGCGCACCTTTTCAAGATCGTTTTGTGTATCTACCGCTACCGTGCAGGAATCAACTTCCACATACTGCACCTTGTAGCCGTTTTCTATAAATCTTAATATCTCTATATCCTCTATAGCCTCTACCCTTGCCTTGCCGTATTTCTTACCGTAATCGCAGTAGAATTTCAGCGTTTCGGGCTTGAAGCCGTATACACATACCTGCTTGTAATAGCTGTAATCTATGCTTCCCTTAGGATAGGGAGCCGTGCTTCTTGTCAGATAAACGCCGATGTTATCCTTGTTGACAATAACCTTGGGGACGGTAAAATTAACAACATCCACAGGGTCGTGTATCTTCGTCATCAGATTTGTTATCTCAAGAGAAGGGTTATCGTAGAAAGGGGTGATAGCCTTGCGGATAGTTTCGGGTTCTATCATCGGCTCATCGCCCTGTATGTTTACATAAAGGTCGGCAGGTATCTTCTCTGCTACCTCGCCTATACGGTCTGTACCGGTCTTATGCTTGTCGGAGGTCATTATAGCCTTCATACCGAACTCTTCTGCTGCGTCCATAATGCGCTGATCGTCGGTAGCTATGTACACCTCGTCAAAGTCCTCAACCTTCTTGCACTGCTGATATACCCACCATATCATAGGCTTGCCGCATATATCCGCAAGCGGCTTGCCCGGGAATCTTGATGACGCATATCTTGCAGGAATTACACCTATTATCTTCATTTTCTTGCTTCCTTTCGCATTTTTTATTTATGGCTGAGCGCCGCTCAGCCGATATGTCTTATCAGATGGTCGGTCGGAATGCCGAGCTCTCCCAGCTTTCCTATAAAATTCTTATCCTCGCTAAGGACGGTTGTCCTGCACATTCCTTCAAAGCCCAGCACCGCAGTTGAGCTTACCGTTATCATCTCCGACGGCACAGGGGACAGAATGTACGGCATAAGCTCCGACGGGAAAACCTGCTTTATAACACGGCAGTTTCCTATTTCTTTTTCATAGTCGGTCTTGTCATCGGGGTGAGGCTTTATAATCAGCTTCTTGCCGTTTACATAATTATCACAGACAAAGCGGTACAGCCTCAGCTGTTCATCTGCGCTCATCATACCGAGATTGGCAAACTGCTCGGTAAGAAGTATCACCGCATCGTTTGCGGTATTGATCCTTTCCGCCTCGAACACATCGCATATACGGTCGATAAATCCGGCAGAGCACTCGCCAAGCGCATCTCTCACAGAGAAAACGCTCTGCGGCTTGCTTACGCTGTCGTCCCTGCTGTTGACGATAACACGCTCAATATATTTATTTTCAAAACTGAAAAGTCCGTAGCGGTCTGCTTTTTTGGCGTGAACGGGAAACTGCTTTTTCAGCGGAGCTGAAAGGAAGTTCCTGTTGTGTATCATACCGGGGCTGTCCTCAAACACCGTAAACTGTACTTTTCTCTTTGTCGGAACAAGCGAAAAATAAAAATGACATCCGGCAATATATATCTTGTCAAACGACTCTATCGGGTAGGGGATAAGCTCATCGTAGCTTCTGAGCGTTGTACGCTCAACCGTTCTGCTGATATGAGGTATGTGAAGATAAGGGAAAAGATACACCTCGTCAAAAAGTCCGTTTCGCACCGTCTTTTCATATTCCGGCAGCTTGTCGGTTATAAAGTCGGGCAGCACAAGCACCGCTTTTTCATCCTTATGATACTTTTGTCGGTGCAGTATGACCTCAAGCAGCTGAAAAAAGCTGACGCTGTGATATAACACCATATCAGTCACCGTCAGACACGGACACGCCGTGACAGAACGACAGATAATTCTTCACATACATATCAAAATCGCAGAATTCTCCGTATATTGCGCTGTACAGCATATCCTGTTCGCACTTCTGAAGTCCGAGATATTTAAGAACGGCAGGGTAAACGGTTTCCGTTACCGATTTCAGCATAGGCTTTGAATCCATGCCGTATTCAAAGCGGAAGGTTACTTTTTCATCATCCTTGTACAGACCGATAAATCTCAGTATTTTTTCCGCAGAGAGCCTCAGCAGTTCGTTTACGGGGTGATTACAGCTGTAGAAAAGCACTCTCTTGTTGTAGTTTTCTTCGATATAGTCTGCCATCTTTATATCGCAGGGCTTTTCTCTTTCACGCATATCCGCAAACTGAGACTTCACCAGCTCCTTTACCGTCTGTTCATCGACAACGGCGTCGGTATGGACTGTCTTGAATATCTCATCGCCGGTCATACCCTTTTGCACCATACTGTCGAGAAATTCATCTCCCCAGTTAAAAGCGCCGTAAGTATACAGGTCGGTAAGGACATTGTACTCGTTCTTCTTATGCTGGGGGAAATAACCCTGGAACCAGTAGTTGTTTATCATAACCTTTTTGCAGTCATCGG
>JAEDNF010000005.1 GCA_016302655.1 Oscillospiraceae bacterium
GCTATCCTTGTATCAAATTATACTAATTCGATAACAGCCATCTCTGCTGCGTCGCCTCTTCTGGGGCCGATCTTGATGATGCGTGTGTAACCGCCGTTCTTGTCAGCGTACTTGGGTGCTATATCATCAAACAGTTTCTTAGCTACATCTTCCTTAGTGATGTAACCGTAAACCTGACGCTTTGTATGCAGTGTGCCGGCCTTGCCGAGAGTGATCATCTTTTCAGCTGCGCTGCGAACTTCCTTAGCTCTTGCAACTGTAGTAACGATCTTGCCCTTTTCAAGAAGCAGTGTTACCATACCTCTGAGCATAGCCTTTCTGTGATCGCTGGTTCTTCCCAGTTTTCTTGAACCTGCCATGGAAAATCTCTCCTTTCAGATATATTGAAAGTACTTATTAGTTGTTGTCATCGTCGCTTGCAAGGTCAAAGCCTAAAGACTGAAGCTTTGCTCTGACTTCTTCAAACGACTTCTTGCCTAAGTTTCTGACCTTCATCATATCGCCCTGTGACTTGCTTATCAGGTCATCGACGGTATTGATGTTTGCACGCTTTAAGCAGTTGAATGAACGAACCGAAAGGTCAAGGTCGTCGATAGTCATTTCGAGTATCTTGTCCTTCTGTGACTCGCTCTTGTCTGCCATAAGCTCAGGCTGTATAGCTTCATCCGACAGCTCAACGAACGGCTGTAAATGATCTACCAGAAGCTTAGCTGCGTATGAGACTGCTTCCTTTGCAGAAATCGTACCGTCTGTCCAAACCTCTAAGATGAGTTTGTCATAGTCGGTGCGCTGTCCTACACGGGTGTTCTCAACTGTATAATTCACCTTTAATACAGGTGTATAAATGCTGTCGACAGCAATTATGCCGATTACCGGCTGAAGCTGCTGCTTGTTCTTTTCGGCAGACACATAGCCTCTTCCCTTATCGAGCGTGATCTCCATATAGAGCTTTGCTCCGGGGCCGAGAGTAGCTATATGCATACCGGGGTCGAGGATCTCGATCTCACTGTCGGTCTTTATGTCGCCGGCAGTTACATCGCACTCACCCTCAGCTTCAATATAAACTGTTTTCGGGCATTCGCCATACATTTTTGCAATGAGACCCTTGATGTTAAGGATGATTTCAGTAACATCCTCTTTTACACCGGGGATAGTCGAAAACTCGTGCTGAACGCCGTCAATCTTGACTGACGTTACCGCAACGCCCGGAAGCGATGAGAGCAGTACACGGCGAAGGCTGTTGCCAAGCGTGTTGCCGTAGCCGCATTCCAGAGGCTCAAGTGTAAACATACCATAGGTTCCATCGGGTTTTAACTTAACGGTCTCGATCACAGGCTTTTCGATTTTTTCAAGCATTTGGTTTACCCTCCCACAAGTTTGTCAGATGTTTCATCGGGTTAACGATGTACGAACGGGCTGCATCCCCCTTTTTGAGGGGGAACCGCCCGGTTAATTTTAAATTACGATTTGACGGGTATTGCCCTCCGCATATAAAGTACGGAATTGTAAATTAAAAATAACCGATACGCACCATGCTGACCATGGTACGAAAGAGTTTTCGCATTCCTGCTTTGCAAGATTATTTTGAATATAACTCGATAACCAGGTGCTCAGCTATCTCATAGTCAAGTTCTTCTCTGTTGAATTCACGAGTTACCTTGGCTGTCATAGCCTCTTTATTTGCGTCCAACCATAACGGAACTATTCTGCCGTTTGTCTGTTCGAGGATCTGAGCGAACTTGGGGCTCTTCTTGCTTGTCTCGCTGACTGCAACAACATCGCCGGGCTTGATTCTGTAAGAAGGAACATCAACCTTCTTGCCGTTTACAGTAAAGTGACCGTGTGTTACTAACTGTCTTGCTTCTCTTCTTGTGATAGCCATACCCATTCTGAATACAACATTGTCAAGTCTTGACTCAAGGATCTTGATGAGGTTTTCGCCTGCAACGCCGTCCATCTTAACAGCCATCTCATAGTAGTGATAGAACTGCTTCTCAAGTACGCCGTAGATGAATTTCAGCTTCTGCTTTTCCTTAAGCTGCATTCCGTATTCGGATACTTTCTTTCTGTTGTTTGCGTTTGCGTGACGGTTTGTTTCCTTGCTGTATCCCAGTACCATAGGGGATATGCCTAA
This sequence comes from Oscillospiraceae bacterium, assembly GCA_016302655.1. Taxonomy (GTDB): domain Bacteria; phylum Bacillota; class Clostridia; order Oscillospirales; family Ruminococcaceae; genus Ruminiclostridium_E. Next base: position 2,135 of record JAEDNF010000005.1, read on the forward strand.
TGCCTTACATCTTTTTAAGACCGGCTGTCTGTCTACTGCCATTTGTCAGTACCTCCGTTTTTTAAATAAATATCGTTTCTGAAGGTTTCCCTTCCGCGACTCCGAGTAAACTACACTCGGTTTTGATTATACACGTCTTCTCTTGGGAGGACGGCATCCATTGTGAGGTATAGGAGTAACATCCTTGATAAGTCTTACCTCAAGACCTGCTGCCTGTAATGCACGGATAGCTGCTTCGCGTCCGGAGCCGGGGCCCTTAACGAAAACTTCTACAGTCTTAAGACCGTGCTCCATAGCTGCCTTAGCTGCTGTTTCAGCTGCTGTCTGAGCTGCGAAGGGGGTAGACTTTCTTGAGCCTCTGAAGCCCATCTCACCGGCAGATGCCCATGATAAAGTGTTACCCTGAAGGTCTGTAATAGTTACTATCGTGTTATTGAACGTAGACTGGATATGAGCTGCACCGTTTTCGATGTTCTTGCGCTCACGGCGTCTGCGTACTACAGGCTTCTTAGTAGCGGTTGCCTTTGCCATTGTTTTACCACCTTTCGTGAAGATTACTTCTTCTTATTAGCAATAGTCTTCTTAGGACCTTTTCTTGTTCTTGCATTGGTCTTTGTACGCTGACCACGAACGGGAAGACCCTTGCGGTGACGAGTGCCTCTGAAGCAGTTGATTTCAACAAGGCGCTTGATGTTGAGGGCTACTTCTCTTCTGAGGTCGCCTTCTACTGCAACGCCGAGCTGCTCTATAGCATCACGGATCTTAGTTTCTTCCTCATCGGTAAGATCCTTGACTCTGGTGTCGGGGTTTACACCGGCCTTTGCCAGAATGTCGTTAGCTGTCTTTCTGCCGATTCCGTAAACGTATGTCAAACCGATCTCTACACGCTTCTCCTTCGGCAGGTCGATACCAGCAATTCTTGCCATATCTTTTTCCTCCTGTTAAATTAGGGCTTAACCCTGTCTCTGCTTATGCTTAGGTTCCTGGCAGATTACCATAACCTTGCCCTTGCGCTTGATTACCTTGCACTTATCGCACATAGGCTTTACTGAAGGTCTAACTTTCATCTTAATATCATCCTTCCTGTAGGTTAACTGTTTAAGTTACAGGCGAGCTTAAGCGCTCGCAGGCTTTTTGTGCAGATTACTTGGCTCTCCAGGTAATTCTGCCCTTAGTCAGGTCGTACGGTGACATTTCGACTGTTACCTTATCACCGGGTAAGATACGAATAAAATTCATTCGCAGCTTGCCACTTACATGAGCCAGTATCTTATGTCCGTTTTCAAGTTCGACCTGAAACGTTGCGTTAGGAAGCGCTTCAAGTATCTTGCCGCTTACCTCGATTACATCTTCTTTAGACAAGCCAGTCACTCTCCTCGGCGATGTTTTCTGCTTCACGGTTCAACACCGCTAATGCAGTTCTGAGTTTTTTGTTTGTGATATCCGTCACATCTATGACCTTTGAGGTCTTTTGCAGATGCAGTGGATTTTTCTTCTTGGGAGACTCGACTTTGCGGAGCTTGCCGTCGGCAATGTACGCATAGCCGTTATCCACCCGCATGACCGCATAATAGCTTCCGCTGTCATGACCTGCCATGCTTTTTACAACCATGCCGGCTGCAATAACCGTTGTGTTCATACGCCCTCCGTCAGTTCTTCGGGTGGTGCAGCGAGCTTTCCGTGAGAATGATCGGCTCGCCGTTGGTTATTGCGATAGTGTGCTCAAAGTGAGCGCTGTAGTTTCCGTTCGCTTCTACTACCGTCCATTTGTCCGGAAGTATGCGGACCTCGGCGGTTGATTCATTTATCATGGGCTCGATGCAGATAGTCATTCCCGGTACAAGTCTCGGACCTCTGCCCGGCTTGCCGAAGTTCGGAACCTCGGGGTCCTCGTGCATATCGTGTCCGATACCGTGACCGATGAACTTTCTGACTACATAGTAGCCTCTTGACTCACAATAAGTCTGCACGGCATTGGAAATATCACCGATACGGTTTCCGGGAAGAGCCGCCTTGATTCCTTCGTAAAGTGCCTCCTCGGTTACCCTGAGCAGCTTTTCGGCTCTCTGCGGCACCTCGCCGACCTTGAAGGTGTAGGCGTTATCTCCGTTATAACCATCGATCTCAGCGGTAACATCCACAGAAACGATGTCGCCTTCTCTGATGATCTTCTTTTTGGAAGGGATTCCGTGTATCAGCTCGGAATTAAGCGATATGCAGGCACTGCCCGTAAAACCGCCGTATCCGAGTGAAGAGGGGACAGCGCCTTTTGATACGATAAAATCATGTATTATCTTATCAAGCTCCCATGTGCTCATTCCGGGCTTTATTGCATTGCCCGCAACGATAAGAGCCTCGGCGGCTATCTCGTTTGCCTTCCTCATTATTTCAATTTCTTTTGCCGATTTAACTTGGATCATTACTTTGCCTCAACTGCCGCAAGAGTGAGCTTGGAGGTCTCTGCGATCTCTTCCTGTCCCTCTACGGTTATGAGCTTGCCCTTGCTCTGATAGTAATTCTTGAGCGGAGCTGTCTTCTCATAGTATGTTTTCAGTCTTGCAACTACGGTTTCGGGCTTGTCGTCAATACGCTGAACAACATTAGCACCGCAGAGGTTGCACTTGCCTTCTACCTTTGTAGGCTTGAAGTCTACATGGTAAGAAGCGCCGCAGCCCTCGCAGACTCTTCTACCTGAAAGTCTTGCGATGATTTTCTCGTCGGGAACCGAAATTTCGATTACCCTGTCGATCTGTACGCCCATTGCGTCGAGAGCCTCAGCCTGAGCTACTGTTCTCGGGAAGCCGTCGAGTATGAAACCGTTCTTTGCGTCATCCTGAGCGATTCTGTCCTTTAATATGCCGATAACGACATCATCGGGAACGAGGTCGCCTCTGTCCATACACTCTTTTGCTGCAAGACCTGCGGGTGTGCCGTTCTTTACAGCTTCTCTGAGCATATTACCCGTTGAGATAGCGGGTATGCCGAGCTTTTCGCAGACTACTTCTGCCTGAGTTCCTTTACCTGCGCCGGGTGCGCCTAAGAAAATAAGATTCATTATAATTTCCTTTCTCTTATTCGAGGAAGCCCTTGTGATGACGCATCATCATCTGGCTCTCGAGTGCACGGACTGTTTCAAGAGCTACACCTACAACGATAAGGATCGTCGTACCGCCGAGTGAAAGGCCTGTGAGCCCTGTGAGGTTCTGGAATATGATAGGGAATATTGCGATGATACCAAGGAATATTGCGCCTACCAGAGTAACCTTTGAAAGTGAGTTGTGGATGAAATCCGATGTGGGCTTGCCCGGACGATAACCGGGGATAGCACCGTTGTTCTTCTTTAAATCATTGGCAATCTGTACAGGATTATACTGCATAGCAATATAGAAGTAGTTGAAGCCTAAGATAAGGAAGAAGTAAAGTATTGCATAAACAATGTTGTTTGTGCTGAATAAAGCGATAAAGTCGCTCCAGAACACGTGTCCCGAAGTTGCGGTCACGCCGAAGAAGAAACCGATCGTCGAAGGCAGCGACATGATCGACATTGCGAAGATGATAGGCATAACGCCTGCCATAGCTACCTTTATCGGGATGTGGTTTGTCTGACCGCCGTACATCTTTCTGCCGACTACTCTCTTTGCGTACTGAACGGGGATTCGTCTTTCTGCATTTGTCATAAGAATAACGAAAGCTATCATTACAACATAAATTACGAGGATCAGCGGAACGAAGAACCAGTTCTGCGGCTGTACCGAGATCTGATTTATCAGCGTTATAATCATATCGGGTGTTCTTGATATGATACCTGCGAACAGTATCATTGAGATACCGTTGCCGATACCCTTCTGGCTGACAAGGTCGCCAAGCCAGATGATAAGGGATGCACCTGCTACAAAGCAAGCAACGATTGTAATTGCTGCGAGGACTCCGTAAAATCCGTCCGTGTAGTAAACGGCTTTTACATTACGCAGTCCGATGTAGAATGCGATCGCCTGGAATAATCCAATGCCCAAAGCTACATACTTCGTTATCTTGTTTATCTTTTTGCGTCCCTCTTCGCCTTCTTTGCTCAGACGCTCAAGTGCAGGAATTGCAACTGTGAGCAGCTGAACTATGATCGAGGCGTTGATGTACGGGGTTATCGACATAGCAAACAGCGTACCGTTGCTGAGCGAGCCGCCCGTCATAACATCAAGATAATTAAGGAGTGTACCTTCTCCGACCAGCTCCTTGATAGCAGCGGGGTCGAGGAAAGGAACGAAGATTGCCGCACCAAAGCGGAATATAACTATTATGAGCAATGTAAATAAAATCTTTTTGCGAAGTGCGAGGTCTTTCCACGCGTTTCTAAAGACTTGAAACATTACAGTACCTCAGCCTTTCCGCCGGCATTCTCGATCTTTGCCTTTGCAGACTCAGAGAACTTAGCGGCCTTGACTGTGAAGTTCTTTGTAACTTCGCCGTTGCCGAGAATCTTTACGCCGTCTAATACCTTGGTTACGAGACCTGCTTCGATCAGAGCTTCTGTATCGATAACAGCGCCATTCTCAAAGCGAGCTTCGAGATCGGCTACATTTACAACAGTGTATTCTGTAGCAAAGATATTGTTAAAGCCTCTCTTAGGCATACGTCTTGCAAGAGATGTCTGACCACCTTCAAATCCGGGTCTTACACCGCCGCCTGAACGAGCCCACTGGCCCTTGTGGCCCTTGCCGGCTGTCTTACCGTGACCGGAACCGTGTCCGCGTCCGATACGCTTAACTTCCTTTGTTGCACCTGCTGCAGGGTATAATTCGTGTAGCTTCAATTGTTACACCTCCTATTTGTTAATGTGCTTGTTTAACTTTTGTAAGGTGTAAGGAATTATTCCTCAGTAACCTCAACTAAATAAGAAATTTCTTTTATCTTGCCTCTTGTTGCCGCGTTGTCGGGCTGAACAGTCTCTGCGCCGATCTTGCGGAGTCCGAGAGAGGCTGCTGTTGCGATGTGGCTGTCCTTGCGGCCAACCAGTGATTTAACCAGCTTGATTTTTAAAGCCATTTCGGTTTCCGTCCTTTCTGCAAAGTAAAAGCTTAACCTAAGATCTCTTTTACAGTCTTGCCTCTGAGCTCAGCTACCTGCTGTGCATCTCTCAGCGCTGTAAGACCTGCCATTGTAGCTCTTACTACGTTGCAGGGGTTGTTGGAACGAAGCGACTTAGTACGGATGTTCTTGATACCTGCCATTTCTACGACAGCACGAACGGGGCCGCCTGCGATAACGCCGGTACCTTCGGGAGCGGGCTTCATAAGAACTGCGCCTGCGCCGAATTTTCCTACTATTTCATGAGGGATCGTTGTGCCCTTTAACGAGATCTTAACGAGGTTCTTCTTAGCGTCCTCAAGGCCCTTGCGGATTGCGTCGGGAACTTCGTTTGACTTACCCATACCGAAGCCTACGACACCGTTGCCGTCACCAACAACAACCAGTGCGGAAAACTTCATTATGCGTCCGCCCTTAACGGTCTTGGATACACGGTTCAGAGCAACAACCTTTTCGGAAAGCTCATAATTGCTTGCATCTAAAAGTGCCAAATTCTTGTCCTCCTGTTTTTATTACGGGTCTTAGGTGACCCTGCCTGAACTGATTAGAAGTTGAGTCCGCCTTCACGAGCGCCGTCTGCGAGTGCAGCTACTCTACCGTGGTAAACATAACCCGAACGGTCGAATACTACATCGCTGATACCTGCTGCCTTTGCCTTCTCGGCAAGTGCAAGACCAACCTTCTTAGCTGCTTCTGCGTTGCCGCCGAAGCCTTCAAAGCTCTTCTCCATTGTAGATGCACTGCAAAGGGTTTTGCCTGCTTCATCATCAATGATCTGAGCGTAAATGTGCTTAGCAGAACGGAAAACGCTGAGACGGGGGCAAGCTGCAGTACCGCTGATCTTAGCACGGATACGCTTGCGACGCTTGATTCTGCTCTTCTTGCTGTCTATTACTTTTACCATTTATTTTTCACCCCTTGCGGTTTATTTCTTACCCTTACCTGCTTTACCTTCCTTGCGGCGGATCACTTCATCGGTATACTTGATACCCTTGCCCTTATAAGGCTCGGGAGGACGCTTGCTTCTTACTTCAGCAGCAAACTGACCAACCTTCTGCTTGTCAATACCTGTGATGATGATCTTGTTAGGTGCGGGAGACTCTATCTTGATGTCCTCTGTGTCGGATACGACAACCTGGTGTGAGTATCCGAGGTTCATTATAAGATCCTTACCCTGCTTCTGAACACGGTAGCCGACACCGTTAACATCCAGTTCCTTCTTGAAGCCGTTTGTAACGCCTTCGATCATGTTGTGGATAAGTGTTCTTGTCAGTCCGTGAAGTGCACGGTTTTCCTTCTCATCGTCGGGACGGCTTACTGTTACGAATCCGCCGTCAACTGCGATAGCCATGGAGGGCTTGAACTCCTTTGTGAGCGTGCCCTTGGGTCCCTTTACTGTAACTGTGGAACCGTCTACTTTTACTTCGACGCCGGCAGGAACAGCTATAGGAGCTTTACCTATTCTTGACATATCTGTTCCTCCTTAATTACCAAACGAAAGCGAGCACTTCGCCGCCAACGTTGTTCTTGCGTGCTTCTCTGTCTGTCATGATACCCTTAGAGGTAGACACGATAGCAATTCCTAAGCCCTTCATAACCTTGGGCATATCCTTGCTGTTTGAGTAAATTCTAAGTCCGGGCTTGCTTACACGGCGTAAACCTGTAATGACCTGCGACTTGTTCTCAGTATACTTTAAGGTGATTCTGATAACGCCCTGCTTGTCGTCATCTATCACTTTGAAATTCTTAATGTAACCCTCATCAACGAGTATCTGTGCGATCTGCTTCTTCATATTTGAAGCGGGCACATCAACTGTCGGATGCTTTGCAGAGTTAGCGTTACGAATTCTTGTCAGCATATCTGCGATAGTATCGGTGATCTGCATTACTTACTTCCTCCTTGAAAATTTGTTCTTAAATTACCAGCTGGATTTCTTTACGCCGGGGATCTGTCCTTTATAAGCAAGCTCTCTGAAGCAGATTCTGCAGATACCGAACTTACGCATATAAGCGTGAGGTCTTCCGCATATCTTGCATCTGTTGTAAGAACGTGTAGAAAACTTTGCAGGACGCTGCTGTTTAGCAATCATTGACTTCTTTGCCATAGTTGATAGTTTCCTTTCTTTGTCTTACTTAGCGAACGGAGCGCCCATAAGTGAGAGCAGCTCTCTTGCTTCTTCATCGGTCTTAGCGGTGGTTACGAAGTTGATGTCCATACCACGAACCTTGTCGATCTTGTCGTATTCGATCTCAGGGAATATCAGCTGTTCCTTGATACCGGTCGAGTAGTTGCCTCTGCCGTCGAACGAGTTGGGGTTGATACCTCTGAAGTCACGAACACGGGGGAGAGCTACGTTGAAGAATCTGTCGAGGAACTCGTACATTCTTTCATCTCTCAGTGTTACCTTAACACCGATAACCATGCCTTCTCTCAGCTTGAAGTTAGCAACTGATTTCTTAGCACGGCAGATAACGGGCTTCTGACCTGTGATCTGCATAAGGTCGCTCATGATAGCGTCTACTACCTTAGCGTTTTCCTTAGCTTCGCCGCAGCCGACATTGATGATTATCTTGTCGAGCTTGGGAACCTGCATCATGCTTTTGTAGCCGAACTTCTTGAAAAGAGCAGGAGCAACTGTTTCTCTGTAATATGCTTTCATTCTTGTCATATCGTTTATTTCTCCTTTAGCGACAGCAGCCGGAAGTTACTTTATCCGACCTTTCTGCCGTAATTCGGGGCGTCTGATTAAAGCTCAGCGCCGCAGTGCTTGCAAACTCTTACCTTCTTGTCGCCCTCAACCTTGTGTCCTACTCTTGTAGGCTTGCTGCACTTGGGGCATACGGGCATTACCTTGCACGCATAGATAGGAGCCTCAGCCTTTACAAGACCGCCCTGCTCGCCCTGTCTTCTGGGCTTAACGTGCTTTGTTACGAGGTTTCTGCCCTCAACGATAACCTTCTTTTCCTTGGGAGATACTTCAAGTACCTTGCCCTGCTTGCCCTTGTCTTTGCCGGACATGATCTGAACGTTATCGCCAGTCTTGATGTGTAATGTGTTCATTTACGACCTCCGGATTATAATACTTCGGGAGCAAGTGAAAGGATCTTAAGATAGTCCTTTTCACGCAGCTCTCTGGCTACGGGCCCAAAAATACGAGTACCTCTGGGGTTCTTGTCTTCCTTTATAATTACGGCTGCGTTCTCATCGAAACGGATATATGTTCCGTCATCGCGTCTGAGGCCTGTTGCTGAACGAACGATAACTGCCTTAACAACATCGCCCTTCTTAACAGTGCCGCCGGGGCTTGCTTTCTTAACGGAAGCAACTACTACATCGCCGATGTTAGCGTACTTTCTGCGTGTACCGCCGAGTACTCTGATGCACATAAGCTCTTTAGCGCCCGTGTTATCCGCAACCTTCATGCGTGTCTGCATCTGAATCATGGATTTATTCTCCTTCCGATAAATTTAAAGTAATAAATTACTTAGCCTTTTCGATGATGTTTACTAAACGCCATCTCTTATCCTTGGAAAGGGGTCTGGTCTCCATAATCTCAACCTTATCGCCGATTCCGCAGGAGTTGTTCTCGTCATGCGCCTTAAGCTTTATCGTACGCTTGATGATTTTCTTGTAGAGGGGGTGGCGGACATTGTCCTTGATTGCTACAACTATGGTCTTGTCCATCTTGTTGCTTACAACCATACCTACTCTGGTCTTTCTTAAATTTCTTTCGCTCAAAGTAAAGTCCTCCTCTCTCTTACTTATTGTCAGCTGCCAGCTCACGCTCACGCTGAACTGTCTTGACAATTGCTATTTCCTTCTTAACAGCGCCGATTCTTGTAGGATTATCGAGCTTGTTAACGGCGAGCTGGAAACGGAGGTTGAATAATTCCTGCTTAAGCTCAACGAGCTTCTTGTCGAGCTCGATTTCTGATAACTCTCTGATTTCTTTAACCTTCATTACTGCTCACCTCCTGTTTCCTTAGTAATGAACTTGCACTTGATGGGAAGCTTGTGCATAGCAAGACGCATAGCCTCTCTTGCAGTCTCTTCGGGAACGCCTGCGATCTCGAACATTACACGGCCGGGCTTAACAACGGCTACCCAGTACTCAGGTGAACCTTTACCTGAACCCATTCGGGTCTCGGCAGGCTTCTCTGTGATGGGCTTGTCGGGGAATATCTTTATCCAAACCTGACCGCCACGCTTGATGTAACGAGTCATAGCGATACGGGCAGCCTCGATCTGATTGGATGTGATCCAAGCGGGCTCAAGTGCCTGTAAACCGTACTCGCCGTGGCTGACTACATTGCCGCGTGTTGCTTTACCGGTCATACGACCTCTCTGTACTCTTCTGTACTTTACTCTCTTCGGAAGCAGCATTATTCGTTACCTCCCTCTTTTTTCTCAACTCTGGGTCTGCGTGATCTGTTGTCGTTGTTTCTGCGACGGGGCTTTTCAGCTGTTCTCTGTGCAGGGATCTCGCCCTTGAGAACTTCGCCCTTGTAGATCCATACCTTAACGCCGATAACGCCGTAAGTTGTGTTAGCTCTTGCAACACCGTAGTCGATGTCTGCTCTTAATGTCTGTAAGGGGATCGTGCCTTCGTGGTAGCTCTCGCTTCTTGCGATTTCAGCACCGCCGAGACGGCCGCTTACCATTGTCTTGATACCCTTTGCACCGGACTTCATTGTTCTGCCGATGCAGCTCTTCATAGCTCTTCTGAAAGATACACGCTGCTCTAACTGCATTGCGATGTTCTCAGCTACGAGCTTTGCATTCATATCGGGGTTCTTAACCTCAACGATATTTAAGTTTACATCCTTGCCGCCTGCGATCTTGGAGATCTCTGCACGGAGCTTCTCTATCTCTGCGCCCTTAGCGCCGATGAGCATACCGGGCTTAGCTGTAAGAATGTGGATCTTTACCTTGCCGTCTGCTGAACGCTCAATCTCTACCTGAGCAATACCTGCTGCTCTTGAAAGCTGCTGGTCGGACTTTTCGCCGTTTGCTCTTGTGAGCATTCTCTTGTTCATGATATAGTCACGGATTTTGTAGTCTTCAACGAGTGTATCGCCAAAAGTAGCCTTGTTGGCAAACCAACGGGAATCCCAATCTTTGATAACTCCGACTCTGAGACCGTGCGGATTAACTTTCTGTCCCATTGTTCTCCTCCTTATTCAGCTTCTTTTACAACCAGTACGATGTTGGAAGTTCTCTTGAGAATACGATGCGCTCTTCCGTGATCCTTAGGTCTGATTCTCTTTAAAGTAACGCCGGCGCCGACATGGCAGCTTGAAACATAGCACTTGGATACATCCATGTTGTGATTGTTCTCTGCGTTAGCCATTGCTGACTTGAGGAGCTTCTGTAAAGGCTCGCTCGCTGATTTGGGTGTGTGCTTGAGGATCGCCATAGCCATATCGCAGGGCTTGTTTCTGATAAGATCAAGAACAACGCCAACCTTGCGGGGAGATATGCGAACCTGTCTGAGTTCTGCTCTTGCCTCCATTGATTACTCCTCCTTACTTAGTAGTCTTGCTTCCTGCATGACCCTTATAGGTTCTTGTAGGAGCGAATTCGCCCAGCTTGTGGCCTACCATATCTTCGGTCACATATACGGGAACATGCTTTCTGCCGTCGTGTACTGCAAATGTATGTCCGACGAAATCAGGGAATATTGTGCTTGAACGGCTCCAGGTCTTGAGAACCTTCTTCTCACCTGCTTCGTTCATAGCGAGCACTCTCTTCATGAGCGCTTCCTGCACATAAGGTCCCTTCTTGATACTTCTGCTCATTGTATAATTTCCTTTCAAGTGGATTGCAAGTTAATATGCGGCGGACTTTTACTGCTCAGCGCAAACGCCGCACTTATTAACAACGACTTGTAGTAGTTATTACTTGCTGTTTCTTCTCTTAACGATGAACTTGTCTGTGCTCTTGCCGATCTTTCTGGTCTTATAACCGAGAGCGGGCTTGCCCCAGGGGGTAACAGGTCCGGGACGGCCAACGGGTGACTTACCTTCACCACCGCCGTGGGGGTGGTCGTTAGGGTTCATTACAGAACCTCTTACTGTAGGTCTTACGCCCATGTGACGAACGCGTCCTGCTTTACCGTAGTTTACATTCTCGTGGTCGAGGTTAGATACAACGCCGATAGTAGCCATGCACTTATCGGAAACATTTCTCAGCTCGCCGCTGGGGAGTCTGAGCAGTGCGTATCCGTTTTCCTTAGCCATGAGCTGAGCCATGTTGCCTGCTGAACGAACAAGCTGTCCGCCCTTGCCGGGATAAAGCTCAATGTTGTGAATAACGGTACCTACGGGGATGTCAGCCAGTGCAAGTGCGTTGCCGGGCTTGATATCAGCGTCTGAGCCGCTTCTTACCTTATCGCCTACTTTCAGACCGTCGGGAGCGATGATGTATCTCTTCTCGCCGTCTTCATACTGAACCAGTGCGATAAATGCCGAACGGTTGGGATCGTACTCAAGAGTCATAACCTCAGCGTCCATACCGAGCTTGTTTCTCTTAAAGTCGATTACACGATATTTTCTTCTCTGTGCGCCGCCCTTGTGTCTTACGGTGATTCTGCCGTAGCTGTTACGGCCGGAGTGCTTCTTGAGTGACTCAAGCAGGCTTCTCTCGGGCTCAACCTTTGACAGAACGCTGTAATCGGTAACAGTCATGCCTCTGCGACCGGGGGTGACAGGTTTATAAGTCTTAATAGCCATTTATATCACTCCTTTATATCATTCCGTCGAAGAACTCGATCGTCTTGGAGCCTTCTGCGAGAGTAACAACTGCCTTTTTCCAAGCAGGTGTGTAACCTTCGTTTCTGCCCATTCTCTTCATTACGCCACGGCAGTTAACGGTGTTAACCTTAGCTACCTTTACGCCGGGGAAGAGAGCCTCGACAGCCTTAGCTATCTCGATCTTGTTGGAGTCCTTAGCAACCTTGAAAGTGTACTTGCCCTGAGTAGCGAGCATTTCCATGCTCTTCTCTGTGATGATGGGCTTTAATATGATGTCATAAGCGAGCTTTGCCATTATGCGTACACCTCCTCGATAGTAGCAACGGCATCCTTAACAACGATGAACTTGTTGTACTTTAAGATGTCGTATACGTTAAGAGTGTTGGCCTGAGTTGTCTTAACGCCGGGGATGTTAGCGGCGCTCTTGATAACCTTTTCATCAACGCTGTTGAGCACGATGAGTGCCTTGTCTGCGCTGAGAGCCTTTAACATATTAACGATTGTCTTTGTCTTGAATTCGTCAGCCTTGATAGAATCAACAACTATCATGCTGTTCTCCTGCACCTTTGCGGAAAGTGCAGACTTTAATGCAAGTCTCTTTACCTTTTTATTTAAAGAGTATGTGTAGCTTCTGGGCTTGGGGCCTAAAGCAACACCGCCGTGTGTCCACTGGGGAGCTCTGGTAGAACCCTGTCTTGCATGACCTGTGCCCTTCTGACGCCAAGGCTTTCTTCCGCCGCCGCTTACTTCAGTTCTTGTAAGTGTAGACTGAGTACCCTGACGCTGATTTGCCAGGTAGTTTACCACTGCTGCGTGCATAACAACCGTGTTCGGTTCGATACCGAAGATATTGTCATTAAGCTCAAGGTCGGACACAACAGCTCCTGTCATATCATAAACTGATACTTTTGCCATGATGATCCTCCTCCTTACGCTTTCTTAACCGCATCGGTAATGCACACAACTCCGCCCTTAGGACCGGGAATAGCACCCTTGATTGCGATAAGATTGTTTTCTGCATCGATCTTAACGATAACGAGATTCTGAACAGTTACGTTCTCAGCACCCATGTGACCTGCCATGCCCTTGCCCTTGAATATTCTCGAAGGCGATGAGCAAGCGCCCATAGAACCTGCCTGTCTTACTACAGGACCTGTACCGTGAGTCTCTTTGAGTCTGTGCTGGTTGTGACGCTTGATAGCGCCCTGGAAGCCCTTACCCTTGCTAACGCCGCTAACATCGATAACATCGCCTGCTGCAAATACATCAGCCTTAAGAACATCACCGACATTTACATTGCTTATGTCGTCAAATCTGAACTCCTTGAGAGTCTTCTTGAAGGGGAGGTCATTCTTCTTGAAGTGACCTGTCATAGGCTTGTTTACATGCTTGGGAGATACATCTCCGAAACCAAGCTGTACTGCTGAATAGCCGTCATTCTCAGCTGTCTTGAGCTGTGTTACAACGCAAGGACCTGCTTCGATAACGGTAACAGGAACTACTTTTCCTGCTTCGTCGAAAATCTGTGTCATACCGATTTTCTTTCCGATTAAACCTTTAGTCATGGTTTAAATCCTCCTGTTTAGGTTATTGGTCGGTTTCCCGACATGACCACCGACACCGATATTTTTCAGGGTTTCCGGTGCCGAAGGTTATTGGTTGACTTATCGCCAACATAACTCGCTATGGATTACGCTTCCATAGTCATTTCCACACCAGCGGGAAGCTCTAAGTTCTGTAAAGCTTCAACAGTCTTGTTGGTGGGACGGATAACGTCGATAAGACGCTTGTGAGTTCTCAGCTCGAACTGCTCACGGCTGTCCTTGTACTTGTGTACAGCTCTCAGGATCGTTATAACTTCCTTGTTTGTGGGAAGCGGAATAGGTCCTGCAACTCTTGAGCCTGTACGCTTAGCCGTCTCTACGATCTTTGCAGCAGCTGCATCTACTGTTGCGTGCTCATAGCCCTTGAGCTTGATTCTCACTTTTTCCTTAACTGCCATTTTGTTTCTCCCTTTCTGAATATTTGCGGGGGAAAGATACGACTTACGGCTGTTTTAAAACATACCGTGCCGGGTGTTTCGTATGTCTCCATATAAAACAGGATCTTTTCCCACGGGGGTATCAACCTTTTGCTGACCCTTCCCGCATAAACGGGAGAACGATCCGTCATCTCTATAGAAACCTCGAAAACCGCATAGCCAAGCCGTTTTCGCCCATTCACTGGACATACTCCGTCTGAATTACCGGTAATACCGCAACCTCAGACATCACAGCATATCATCGCAGTACGCATTCGCGCGCAAGAATTATTATACAGCATTCCAATGCGGAATACAAGCTTTTTTTGCATTTTTCCGTGTAGAAATTTACAACTATATACGCCGCTTTTTTATGCAATTTAACGAAAGGTATTTTTTGCATATCAGGCACGGTTTATTCACAGAAAAATAGTATTGCGATAAAAAACAGCCGCCGGCACTATTGCACCGACAGCCGTTGTTGTTAAATTGAATGTATGATACAGCCTATCAGCCGTTTCCGACTTCTACGACATAGATATCCACATACTGCAGACCCCACGCACAGGCGTCGCCGTAGTGCTCTTCCGTACTGCCCATATATACATCTACGGGGATAGAGCCGTCCATCATACCGTCGCCGGTATCTGCGGCAATGGCATAGCCGTAGCAGATGTTGTCATACTGTCCTACTATATACAGCTTGGAGCCGTAGGGGATAACATTGGGATTTACCGCAACCGTACCTATCTCGGCAAGTCTGCCGCTTGCGGTATATGCGCCGTCAGGTGCCGTATACGCCGTAGCCTTGCCCGATACGATATATTCGTAATCGACAGGTCTGCCGTTTTTAAGAACGATAGATGTGTCATCTATCTTGCAGTAAGGTGTTACTATTGCCGCACCCTCTGCGATAACCTCATCGACCTTCTTTGTCACAACCTTTGTCTCCTTCTTGACATCGGTCTTGACTCCGTCAATGTATGTTGTTATCGTTGTGGTGGTCGTTTTGCCGTTTACGCCCTTTGTGCGTACCTCGCTCTCACCGATAGCGAGGATATTACTTGTAACGGTAGATGTCTGATAAGGAATTATCTTTTCCTGTACTTCGGTCTTTATCTCGACTCTCGATACCTTGATCTCCGCAGGCTCGGTTATAACCGTACCAAGCTCCTCGCTTACCATATCGTGCTTGCCAAGCGTAATGCCTGCTCTGTCAAGAAGCTCCGATACTTTGTTGTTGAGGCACTTGACCGTTATAGTCTTGCCGTCTGCGGTAATCTTTACATCGTATGCTTTTGTAATGGATATCGACTGTCCTTCGCTGAGAACCGTCTTTCGTGATGGGGTAACCGAGTCGAACTCATCGGGTTTTACTCCCGCCTGCTCAAGAAGCTCGTCTACCGTTGCGTCTACGCTGTACGCAGTTGCTGTCTTTTTTCCGTCTGTAAGGATATCAACGCCGAATGCTCTGTTAATCACGAGCGTCGCCGTGTCGGAATCCTCAAAACCGCTGAATTCGATCCTGTCGTACACACCCAGATTAATATGGTTCTCTCTGAGTATCTCGTAAGGATCCGCACTCACCGTATAAACAATACGCTTTTCGCCTTCGTCAATTATCTGTACATCATTTCTGAAATAAAGCAGACCTGTCATAAGGAATGCACCGAATATGCTGCCGAATATCAGCAGTATCTTAAGTGCTGCGTTCTTTGATATGCGTATTGTCAGTCCGGTGTTTCTGAATCTTGGAAACATATATCCGCCTTTCGTAGTCATATCTCTGTATGCAGTGCCCATCCGGTTTCACGGCCTAAAAATCTTTCTATATCCGTTTGTCACTATTCACCGTGAACGGTAATCTCATCCTGAGGCTACCCACTGTCGCTTTATTATCGGCTCTTTTCTGAGCTCTAAACAATTATAATTGCCGTTTTTAGAAATGTCAAATGAATTCGGAGTGCCATTTTTGGTGAAAATGCACAATGAAAATTTGTTACCGTTTTGTAACCTTTTTGTTACCGTTTTGTAATTAGTTAATTTTTGGCTATGTATGGATATTTTTGTAATTTCTATTGTTAATCTGCCCAAATTTGAA
>JAEDNF010000176.1 GCA_016302655.1 Oscillospiraceae bacterium
CGGAATAGTACCATTCTCAAAGTAGTTTTTAATATCATTAATAACCTTGTTACTATGCGTTCCTCGTGAATATTCTACGCTTGCAATAGTGTTTCCACTTTCATCGTCAATGTCAAGAATTACTTCACCGCGATTTTTTGAAATATAATCTGACAAAGAATAATACTGCGCTTTGCTCGGTTCTACAGATAAATTTATACCGCCAGTTTCAGGCATTATCCTTATATTGCCTCTACGCATAAAATCTATCAAGCGTTCTGATGGTTCTAATTCAATTAAATAGTCTATAAGCTTGCTGTTAGGTAAATCTGTTTTATCAATTCTTCCTTCATCGATATAATACTCTAAGTCAGATAATGGTTCTGCTATTTCCCTGTGGTCTATACTTCTTGTTCCCGAAGATGCGCCGTCTATCTTACCCGAAAAATCAAGCTTTTTACCGTTATTAAGCAGATATCCGGTTTCATTCCAATCATAAGTTGTTCCGAAAAACTTCTCTACAAGCTTTGAGTATTCCTTGCTATCGTCTGTTTCGGACAGCTTGTTTCCGTTGCTGTCGGTTTCGGATAAAGATCGCTTAATATCCACTATATCATCGTACTGATTAGGTTTACGGGTCTTATTAGTGTTGCTATTATTTTTGGAATCTTTAATCTCTTCAGCATCAAAAATGATAGCATCCGTCTGCTCTTTGTTGCGAAGAACTCTGTTTGAATCAGCCTGTTCTCCGAGCATTCCTTCAATCATCGAAAGCGTGTTCGACAAAGTGTCGGGGAGATTCCATCTTACCGTTTCCTGCGGAGCATATACTTCCTGTCCGTTCTCGTTTCTGTACACAGTAAAATCATAATTAAGCTTATAGTAATTGTGATTTCCTGCAAAACGCCAAAACATAGGAAGGCATCCATTGCTCATACAATAGTCAATATAATTGCTTGCCGATGTGCGAGGGTCTTTAGTTTTCTCAAGGTCGGCATATATATCGAAATCTGCGTGCTGACCGTGTTTACCCTTCTTGTTTTTGGTCTTTATAAAGCAATCCTTTTCGACAGCATCCACGAACTGTTGCATAGCAGATTCTATGTTGCCGTTGTTCGCTTTCTTTAGCGCATTCCAACATCTAACAAAACCTGTCTTAGTACCGATATTGAATTCCGTACCGTTTACATCGACTTTAAATCCTAAAACTGCCGTCTGTCCTTTAAGACGAATTAGGCTGAAATTTATGTTTGATGTATTCTGCTCGGATGTATAATCCTTAGCTACAGACAAGTTATAACCTTCCTGCAATACTTCCGCCAATCCACTCTTGTGATACGGTATCACATACTTAAAGCGTGAATCTTCAAGCATCATCCGTATAAGCTCATCGCCATATCCGACACCGATGATGCCTATATTTCCGCTATATCCGTTTTGTTCCTGTAGCTTAGCCGCTTCGTCAAGATTGATACTTTGATAGAATTCGCCGCTGTTTAACTTATCAGCAACTAAATATCTAAGATTGTTATTCTCATCAAGCTCAAGTCCTGCCAACTTTATCGCTAAATCCTTTAATGCATTTTTGCCCAATTCGCCAGTTTTTTTGTTGAAAGTTATGCCGAACTTTTCTGTAAGCATCTCTCTCACATCGGCATTCTGTATCTTCTGTTCCCAGTAACTTGTGCCTTTGACATTGAACATAACAGACATATTAATCTTTGCACCCATCTTGCCGAACAGCTTTGCAAACCATATCTCTTTTGTGTATGCGTGCATAGGGAACTGCCTTGCGGCAAGATCGGCAAACATCTGAAAGTAGTCCATTACGAATTCAATTCGGAAATCTGAGAATGACTGCAGACGAACACCGGCAATGCTGAACAGATAATCTCTTAAAGCCTCATTGCCTTCTTTGTTTGACAGCAATGCTATTTCGCTGTTGTA
This sequence comes from Oscillospiraceae bacterium, assembly GCA_016302655.1. Lineage (GTDB taxonomy): Bacteria > Bacillota > Clostridia > Oscillospirales > Ruminococcaceae > Ruminiclostridium_E. The sequence goes on from JAEDNF010000176.1 coordinate 1,927, forward strand.
AGGAATGAATCCCTGTGTCATTTTCGGCGTTGCTGTACCGTAATGTCCGGCAAGCAATCCTCTCAATTCGCTCGAGGCATTCGATAAGTTTTCTATACCGCTTGATGTGATGATATCAGAAAGCTGAAGCTTGCCTTGAAATTCGGGATGAGTTTTTATAAACGATGTAACCTTTTCCTCATTGGTAAGATTTTTGCCGCCTTTTTTCTTCTTAACATCTGCAGAGTTTTCTTTATAGTTTTTTCTTTCAGTTTTATATTCTTCGATTAACTTAGCAATCGCCTCGTCATCAACTTCATATTCGCTTTTCAGCATATCGCCTTTAGCAAAGTCAAGATATCCTTTAGCTGAAGCCGCCTTCTTACCTATTGCTTTTTCAAGGCACGAATTCCACTTTTCGACAAATGATGTTGCCCAAGCATTTATATTATAACGCTTAGATTCAACAAAGCATCCGAGACAAGCCGTTTCGTATCCTTCCTTGCTTAACGCTTTATTAATCGCAAGAAGGTGTTCCTGTGACAAATCAACCTTGTACTCGCCGTTGTTGTCAGCCTTAGCGTTTTCAATGAGTCTGTCTATCACAGCCTGCATATTTACACGCTTCTTGCATATTGTCGTAAAGTCAAAGTTAATAGGATAATCACCATTCTTGACCATTGCCGAAAGCGTAACTTCGCCTGTTTTCGGATTATAGTAAATCTGTGCATTATTAACATCTTCAAGTGAAAGCACTTGCAGTTTGATGTTTTTAGCCGCATCTTTCATCAGATTGCCAATCGACTTGAGGTCTTTAAGCATCTGCTGAGATTCCTTAGACATATTGCCGTTTTCATCAGATAGGAGATATTTGAGTATCTGCTCGCCTGTTATGTCGAAGCTACGAAGGTATTTATTGTTGCCTTTCTTTCTCATAATCTCATCGTACTTGTTCTTTTGTGCCGATGTAAGTATGTTCCTGTCGTACATACCTTTGAGGATTCCTTTATAATCGGCATTTTTCTTACCGATTACATATCCTTTGCCCGTCTTTGAGAAAACAACTTTAGGCTGATTGGTGTACATTGTAGATGTGCTGTTCTTCTTGGCAATATACTCAGCGGCATCTTTGGAGTAATCGCTTTTGGGAACAAAACCATCCTCGTTGCCGAGCTGAATTCCTTCGCCATTGGATGTATCGATCGAATTAATATTAGAGGCGATATGATTTCTTGTAGCCTTATGAAGTGCATCTACCCACAGTTTTTCATACTGCTCAAGAGCCTCGACATCCTGAGCAAGCTGTGCAGCTATCCTATGATTTACATCTCCGTTTTTCAGATAATTCTTGATAGCTTCAACAATGCTCTTTAAGGCATCAATAAATTTACGCACAATGCCCTGTTTTTCTTCCGCTATTGCGTTTATGAAGTCAGGATCGTTAAATATATCCTCGACAAACTTATCGCTCTGTATGAGTGCCTCAGCCGCATCTGCGGTCATCTCTTCGGTAAGAGCATATACATTATCAATCTTGTATCCGTTTGTGTATGCGTTAAGGTACTCTTCAATCTTGCCTGTTCTTGTGGCATACTCGATTATAAAATTGCATAATGCCTTATACTCATCAGGAGCATTAAGCTTGATATAGTGTGTCACTTCGTGCAGAGCTGTAGCCATCACATTGTCTGAGCCGATATCAAGGACAATTTCGCCCTTTGTCGAATTAAACTCACCGATAGCCTTATTACCGTTTACCTTGTTGTTATAGCCGTTCCTGCTGTCAACAAGCGTAACAGTATAGCCTGTTGCTTTGGATATAAACAGAGCAAGCCTTTTCTGTTCTTTTGTGGAAGTGTTTCCGGTCTTGTCTTTGACAGAAACCTTGTCGAGCCTCTTTGCCTGATGTTCCTGCGCTCTCTGTGTCGCTTCGGCATCAGCCTTTGCAAAATCTTTTGCTTTAGCTTGTGCAGATTTTACGGCGGCATTGAAAGCTGTCTGTCCTATATTGGATAATGCCATAGGTGCAACAGTAGCGATCTGCTGTGCGCTGAGTCCTGTTAACGCCGCACTATGAGTCATAGCAAAACTTCTTGCATATTCGCCTACGGATATGTTGCCCGAATATCCACCTATAAACGCCGATGCTGTTTCTGTATCGTATTCGGAAGCATAGGCAAGCAAAGCCGTTGTCACTTCGTCTGTGTCAAGGCTCTGAGCTTCCTGTATCACACCGTTGGAGAG
>JAEDNF010000177.1 GCA_016302655.1 Oscillospiraceae bacterium
AAAAGCGGAGCTTTTGAAAATCAGCCGTAAGGCTGATAGAATCGCACCCTCGTCCATATTGGGGGCTTCGCCCCTCAACCCCATAAAAATATTACTAAGAGGTTTAACGACAGTCTGAAAGGATAATATCTATGTCAAAACAATTTGCCGTTTCGCCTGCTCAGATGAAAAAGGCGGAAGCCGCCTGTGAAAGTGGCGGCACAACCTGCGCCATGCTTATGCGCAATGTCGGCTCTGCAATTGCAGGGAGAATATCACGGCTCGTAAAACCGTGCGTATGTGCCATACTTGCCGGAAGCGGCAATAACGGCGGCGACGGCTTTGCACTTGCCCACTGCCTTAAAAAGCGAGGATTTACGGTAAATGTGATACTTGTCGGCTCTTTACCTAAGACCGAGCTTGCCAAAGATTGTTACGATGAATACAAAAGCGATTTTAACAGCGTAATAAGCTATCCCGACGAGCCGCAGAAGGCTCTTGAAGCGGTATCGGGCGCATCGGTTATTGCCGACTGCGTTTATGGAACGGGCTTTCACGGAGAATTGTCGGCTGATGTACGGCGTTTGTTTGCCGTGTGCAACAAAAGCGCCGCACTCCGTTTTTCCGCAGACATAGCTTCGGGGTGTAATGCGGCTGACGGAAGCGCAGACGAGTACGCTTTCAGAGCCGATATGACCTTTGCTCTCGGTGCGGTAAAAACGGGACAGCTCTATATTCCCTGCAGTGAATACTCGGGCGATATAGTTCTGCTTGATATAGGAATCGGAGAAAACTGCTACAGCGAGTATGACGCAGAGCTTAACAACGACTCGCTTGCCGATTATTTTGTTAACCGAAGCCGCATAACGCACAAAGGCTCTTTCGGAAGACTTCTTAATGTATCGGGAAGCGAAAACTGCGTAGGTGCGGCATGGCTTTCGACAAATGCGGCGCTATACACCGGAGCAGGACTTGTCACGCTCGCTTCGGTCAAAGAAGTTACAACAAGTGTATCTTCCACTCTTCACGAATGTATATACCTGCCGCTCGGAAGCGGCTCGCTCTCTGCAGACTGCACCGACAAGCTCTGCGCTAATGCAAAAACCGCTTCTGCCGTTCTTTTCGGCTGTGGAGTGGGAAACAGCGATGAAAGCTACAGGGTGCTGAGTGCGCTTATCGAAAATACCACCTGTCCGATAATTATTGACGCAGACGGCATAAATTCGCTTGCGCCGCATATAAATGAGCTGAAGGACAACACAGGGCGGCTGATACTCACTCCGCATATAAAGGAATTCAGCCGTATAAGCGGACTTGACACGGACTATATTCTGAAAAATAAACTGCCTGCGGCAAAGGAGTTTGCCGCAGCACACAATGTTCACATCCTGCTGAAAGACGCCTACTCGGTATACGCCTCTCCCGACGGATTCACCGCTGTAAATATGAGCGGAAATGCGGCGCTTGCAAAAGGCGGAAGCGGCGACACTCTCGCCGGCACTATAGGCGGTCTGCTCGCACAGGGCATTGATATCCCCTATGCCGTAAGGCTCGGAGCATATCTGTTCGGACTGTCTGCACAATATGCCGCAAGAGAAAGAAGCATGAGCGGTATTCTCCCCTCCGAGCTTCCGCAGTTATACCCGTATATCTTGCGTGAGTTTTTCGGCATAGCCTGAAACCGCTTGTTGTCCGAAGTATTAAGGAAGGACAACAATGCTATGCGAAAAATTATACCCGTTATTATCTTAGCTTCTCTGAGCTTTACGGCGGCAGGCTGTAAGCAAGCAGACACCGCCGATATCCCCGACCTTACGGGTGATATCTCAGTCAAAGGCAGTATCACCTGCAACGAGCTTACCGCAAGCGCAGAGCTTACACGCACCGAGGGTGTGTGGACGATAGAATTTACATCTCCCGACAGCATAAAAGGACTGTCCGTTACTATCGACGGCAATGCGGTAAAATACTCTCTTGACGGGATTGAGTATGAATATCCCGCAAATTCTCACAAGAGCTTAACAACGGCTGTATCTGTGCTGACGGATTGTATTGCCGATGCGGCGGATAAAGAAAATATCAGCGTACATAAAAGCACAGAAAAGCTGATAATCAGCGGATCTGCCGACAATGTTGCCTATAATCTCACACTTGACGCCGACGGAAATATTATCGGCATATCCGCAGGGGGATATGTGTTTGATTGTTCGGGCGGCGAGCCGACAGAAGAAACATCTTCGGCTGTAGATGTGGCTAAGTATCTCAAATAAAACAATCGGGAGGAATCTTTGAGATTCTTCCCGATTTTTGCATATTTGTTTTTAATATCAGTTCATATACTCGCCGTTATACTCAAGAAGCGTTACGCTGTCAACACCGTCAATCGCCTTGAAGCGTGAAAGCTGTGATGTATCATTGTTTGCTACCTTTATCTCGATAGTAAGCTCAAAACGGTCGTTTATCTGAGTCTTATTCTTCAGCTTATAGCGAAGAGTGCCGAGAAGCGCATTGACATTGCTCTCTGCGTCTGTGCCGTAGCGCACAACAAGCAGATAGCAACGGCGTTCCTTCTTTATAAGGGTAAGGATTATGTACAGAGCCGAAACGAAAACCGTACCGATTATTGCTACAAAATAGAGCCCTGCACCGGCTGTTATACCTGCGCCCACTCCCCAGAACAAGAAGCCGACATCCAGCGGATCTTTTATAGCCGAGCGGAAGCGGACGATAGACAACGCACCGACCATACCGAGCGACAATACAAGGTTTGCGCTGATAGTCATTATGATGAATGCGGTAACAACCGTTATCAGAAGCACGAGTATATTGAAGTTATCGCTGTAAACCACGCCTCTGTAGAAGAAGCGGTAAACAAGATATATTATTGCTCCGCAGAGCGTAGCGGTAAGAAGCGCAAGCAATATTCTGGGCAACGACAGGCTTTCAAGCTGTGCAGTAAGGTCAAAGCTCTGTCCGATAAGGGACATTATATCCTCGCCCGTGCTTTCCGCAAGAGTGGTAATATGCTGAATCATGTTAGTTTCCTCCATTAAGTTATCATATTCAAGCTGCTCAGCTTGTCACGGCAAATTAAGAATTTTGAAACGGAATCCTGCCTGAGCCCGACTCCGCCGAGAAGCTCCGAAAGATATGACGGCAGGTAGTCGTCATATTTTATCTCAACGACAGCGGTTACCTCTTCTACAGGGATAAAACGCACCGTCGGTGAAAACATATCGTCCGAGAAAGCTCCGGCTTTAAAACCGCTGTCAATGGTGAAGCGGACATTTCCCTCGGGGTTTATAAACGCCTGCCTGTTATAATCGACAATTACAGAGGGCTTAAGCAAGGCAAGGCTGTTGCTGTAGGAAGCGTCTTCAAGGATAGTTCCTGCAAATGCACTGTCCCAGGCGAAAGAAAAATCTCCCGCCAGAATAGACAGGTACTGCTCGGTTGTTATCCACATTCCTCTTTTTGAGGTCATATCCCTGTCCTTGTACTTGCACTCAAAGTGCAGAAGCTCGGGCGAAAGGTCGTATGTACGGATACGATACTTTTTGCGTGTATCGGCTCCTATCAGCTTGTCGTTGTATGCCGAGCGGTATACATCGTCAAGATAAACACTTGTAATACGGTATCTGCCGTCTTTACCGTGAGCGTCAGGCTTCATTACAGCCGAAAAGCGCTGACTTAGTATCTCGCACTGTGCCGCCGTCACGGGAAATTTGTACTCGTGGCGCAAAGTGCGCTCTTTGTATTTCATGCAGTCCCCCCAGTCCGTAACAAAATAGATTTTCTTTAGTATAACATATAAAGAGGTAAAATTCAACATATTTTTCCCAGCGCCGACTTCGTCGGAGGAAATTCCGACCAGCGTGCCGCTGGACCCAATTCCGCCTTTGGATAAGTAGTATCTTTGCGGAGATATCGAAACGGCGGAGTTTAACGGAAGATTAAGGGGAGCGAAACCAAAAGCTTTCGCTACTAACTTTTTGCGGTTTATTGTGCTTATTCTCAATGTTTGCTGAAATGGAGGTAACGGCTTTTCGGTTTTGTAGTGCTTCTTCAAAATTGCTATCACTAACTACGAAATAAAACTTTATACAAACCTATAGTTTGAGGCACTATCCCAACCTACTTTCTGCGTAAGCAGAAAGCAAT
>JAEDNF010000178.1 GCA_016302655.1 Oscillospiraceae bacterium
CATATCAAATATAATTATATCGGCATCGGGAATACTGTCGTACGCATTTTTTACAGCGTCATTATAGCCGTCGCTGAATACCTCGTCATCATCACAGATTATGCATATATCGGCATTCGACTTCGATATGGCAAGATTACGGCTTTTTGTCAGTCCTCTGTCAGTTACGGAAAAAGTTCGGATATGCGCTTTGCCGAGCAATTCTTCTTTATATCCGTTTTCATCGCACTGGTTTATTATGACTGTGTCGGATACTATATGAGAACGGTTTATCATTTCGCTGCTGTCCTGCAAAAACATACACGACAGCAATATTTCGGTTTTTGCCAAACAATCAGCTCCTTTTTCGCTTTATAAACAGATATAAGCTGTTACACATATACATTAAATTATACAGCTATAGAATAAAAAAGTCAACCGCAGAACGCAAAAACAAGCGGCGCTTTGCCAAAAGTGTCTGCAAAACGCCGCCGATTATTATATTTATGCCGTTTCTTCGGCAAAGTTTCCTGTATACAGGCTGTAGTATTTACCCTTCTGAGCTATAAGCTCATCGTGCGTGCCTCGCTCGATTATTCTGCCTTGCTCAAGTACCATTATACAGTCTGAGTTTTTAACGGTAGAAAGCCTGTGTGCAATGACAAAAGTAGTTCTTCCGTGCATTAGTGCGTCCATACCTGCCTGAACCTGCTTTTCGGTACGGGTATCTATAGATGATGTCGCCTCGTCGAGAATCAGAACAGGCGGGTTTGCAACGGCGGCTCTTGCTATAGACAGAAGCTGACGCTGTCCCTGACTTAAGTTTGCTCCGTCTCCCGAGAGCATTGTCTGATAACCGTCGGGCAGTCTGCGGATAAAACTATCGGCGTTTGCGAGCTTTGCCGCTTCAATGCACTCTTCGTCCGTTGCGTCAAGCTTACCGTAGCGTATATTGTCCATAACAGTACCGGTGAACAGGTTGGTTTCCTGGAGTACAACGGCGAGCGATTTACGCAGTTCGGATTTGTTGATCTTGTTGATATTTATGCCGTCGTATCTTATCTTTCCGTCCTGGATATCGTAAAAGCGGTTGATAAGGTTGGTTATCGTGGTTTTGCCTGCACCCGTAGAGCCTACGAATGCGATCTTCTGACCGGGCTTTGCGTACAGCTTGATATCGTGCAGTACCATCTTATCTTCGTTATAGCCGAAGTCAACTCCGTCAAATACTATCTCGCCCTCCTGACGCTTGTATGATACCGTGCCGTCAGCCTTGTGCGGATGCTTCCACGCCCATTTGCCTGTGCGGTGATCAGCCTCGGTGATCGTTCCGTCTTCGGCAATCTCAGCGTTGACAAGCTGTACATATCCGTCGTCGTGCTCCGCTTTCTGATCCATAAGATCGAACAGCCTCTTTGCGCCTGCCGAAGCCATTATGATGAATGTCATTTGCTGGCTGAGCTGAGAAATCGGCATTGTAAAGTTTTTGTTGAGCGTGCAGAATGAAACAATTGTACCGAGCGTAAGTCCGGGAAAACCGAAAGTCGAAAGCACAGCGCCGAGTATTGCACACAGGACATAGCTGATATTGCCTATATTTGCGTTAATCGGCATCAGAATGTTTGCATACTTGTTAGCCTTGTTTGCGCTGTCTCTGAGGCGGTCGTTAATCTTTACAAAGCCGTCTACAGCCTCCTGCTCGTGACAGAATACCTTTACTACCTTCTGACCGTCGAGCATCTCCTCGATATATCCGTCAACCTCGCCTAAGTCGTGCTGTTGTGCGCCGAAGTATATGCCTGATTTTGCGGCAATCCTCTTTGTTACCACAAGCATTGTGAGAGCCATACCTACAGCGAGTATTGTCATAGGAATACTCATAACTATCATGGATACAAGTGTTATGATTATTGTTGCAGAGCAGTTTATAACCTGCGGAACACTCTGGCAGATAAACTGTCTGAAGGTGTCTATATCGTTCGTGTAAACCGACATAATATCGCCGTGCTGATGTGTGTCGAAATACTTTATCGGGAGCTTTTCCATATTGGTAAACAAATCGTCACGGAAGTTTCTGAGAGTGCCTTGACCGACATTTACCATTATTCTGTTGTATGCATATCCTGCCGCAACGCCTATGATAAATACAATCGCTAATCTCAGCATTGCAAATGCGAGAGGCGTAAAATCTGCGGCATCGCCTTGCTTGATAAGCGGCTTGATATAATCGTCTATCAGCGACTGCACGAATATCATTCCGACAAGCGAGGTTACCGCCTGTATCAGTATGCACACAACAACGCATATACAGGAGAATCTGTAATTTTTGAAAGTGTATTTGATTATGCGTCCGAGCAGTTTCATCTGGTCTTTAGGAGAAGCGTCGGGTCTTTTTCCCATTTCCTTTTTATCCATATAAAAGCACTCCTTTCCTTAGTTTTGCGGACGGTCAAAGTCGCCGCCGTCTTTTGTCTGCGATTCGTATATATCCTTATATATCTCGTTGTTTGCAACAAGCTCTTCGTGCGTACCTATTCCGTTAATCATTCCGTCGTCAAGGACTACTATGCGGTCGGCATTCATGACGCTTGATACTCGCTGTGCTATTATTATTTTTGTGGTATCGGGGATATCCTTTGCAAAGGCTTCTCTTATCTTTGCGTCGGTAGCTGTATCAACTGCGCTGGTAGAGTCGTCAAGTATAAGTATTGCAGGCTTTTTCAGCAGCGCTCTTGCAATACAAAGACGCTGTTTCTGTCCTCCCGAAACATTGGAACCGCCTCTTTCGATAACGGTATTGTATTTATCGGGCAGGCGTTCTATAAATTCATCTGCACAGGCTGATTTGCATGCCTTAATGCATTCTTCTTCGGTGGCGTCTTTATTGCCCCAGCGAAGATTATCAAGAATAGTACCCGAGAATAGAACGTTTTTCTGAAGAACTACCGATACCTTGTCTCTGAGCAGTTTCATATCATAATCTTTAACATCTATTCCGCCTATCTTTACAGTGCCTTCCTGAACATCGTAAAGACGGCTGATAAGGTTGACGAGACTGGTTTTTCCGCAGCCTGTACCGCCTATAATTCCGATAGTTTCTCCCGAGCGGATATGGAGGTTTATGTTTGTGAGGACTTCATCCTCGCTTGTTTTATGATATCTGAAATGTACGCCTTCAAAGTCTATATCGCCGTTTGTGATTTCGGTTACAGGATTATCGGGCTGTTTGAGGTCTGGCTCTTCTTTCAGCACTTCCGATATTCTTCTGATGCTTGCAACGCTCATAGTAAGCATAACAAATATCATCGAGAGCATCATCAGGGACATCAGCGAACCCATAACATAGCTGAACAGCGAAGTAAGCTCGCCAACTTTAAGCGTTCCGCCTACGATAAATTTAGCACCGAACCAGCATATAGCCATTATACAAGCGTATATTACCAGCATCATAACGGGATTGTTGAAAGTAAGTGTGCTTTCTGCCTTTTTGAACATCTTGTACAGATTGCCGGAGGCTTTTTTGAACTTCTCGTTCTCATAATCTTCACGCACATAAGTCTTTACAACTCTTATGCCCGATATGTTTTCCTGTACGCTTGCATTCAGGTCATCGTATTTTGTAAAAGCAACATTGAATATCTTCATGGCTCTGAGCATAATAACAGCAAGCACTGCCGCAAGAAAAATAATAGCGCCCAGGAAGATAAGGCTCATATTGACATTTACAAAAAAGCACATCACCATACTGCTTATCAGCATAAGAGGAGCTCTTACAGCTATTCTTATTATCATCTGATATGCGTTCTGAACATTTGTGACATCGGTTGTCATACGGGTAACAAGTCCTGCTGTGCTGAACTTGTCTATGTTGGAGAAAGAGAACCGCTGGATATTACGGTACATAGCTTCTCTTACATTGCAGGCAAAGCCCGTTGAAGCGCTTGCGGCATATTTTCCTGCCATCATTCCGGCAAAGAGACTCACCATCGCAAGAGCTATCATTATACCGCCGTACAGCAGTATGTTGTTCATATTGTTCTTTTCTACACCCTCGTCTATAAGCATAGCCATAACAAAAGGTATTATTACCTCCATTACGACTTCAAGGGCAGAGTAGAGCG
>JAEDNF010000179.1 GCA_016302655.1 Oscillospiraceae bacterium
AAGCAGAATCGGTTATTTTGCGGTATTATTTTTACAAAGATAACTGTAAAGCCTGCACATCAGCATACCGTTGTACAGCTTTCTGTTCTTATCGGCTTTCTTCCCGAAAAGCTCTTCAAACTCGCTGTCGGGAGTGATGACAAACAGCCTGCGGTCATCTTGCGGCAACATTCTTTCGCCCATTATCTTGTAAAGTTCCCTTGCCTGCTCCTCATCGAGCAGTCGCTCTCCGTAAGGAGGGTTGCAGATAACGCAGGTACAGCCGTCGGGGTAAGTAAAATCGGCAATATCACGCTTTTCGACCGTGATATACTCGCCTACTCCCGCCTTTTGTGCGTTGTCACGGGTAAGCTTTACTGCTTCGGCGTCAATATCAAAGCCGTAGAGCTTTAAAGGCTTGTCGGTCTTGATTTCACAGCGGAGCTTTTCACGCTCTTCTTCCCACATTTCTTGCGGCAGCCACTGCCACTGCATAGCCGCAAACTCACGGTTAAGGCAAGGCGGAATATTAAGCGCCTTAAGCGCACTCTCGATAAGCAGAGTACCGCTTCCGCAGAACGGATCGCAGATAATATCGTTGTCTCTTATCCTTGCAAGGTCTGCTATACCTGCGGCAAGCGTTTCTTTTATCGGGGCGGCATTGGAATAGCGGCGGTATCCCCTTTTATGAAGTCCTTCGCCCGATGTGTCAAGGATCATCATGACATTGTCTTTCATAATAGAGAAGCTGAACTGATAAAGCGCTTCCGTCTCCTGAAAATAACCTATTTTGTATGCGCTTTTCATACGCTCTACCATTGCTTTTTTAATTATCTTCTGGCAGGCGGGAACGCTGGATAGTTTTGAGTTCAGACTGAATCCTTTGATTGGGAATTTGTCGAACTTTCCGACATATTGTTCAACAGGTATAGCCTTAACGCCCTGAAAAAGCTCTTCAAATGTGCGTGCCTTGAACTGAGCAAGCAGTATCCCCACACGCTCCGCTACAGACAGGCACATATTGGCTCTTATAAGAACTCTCTCATCGCCTGTAAATGTCACACGGCCGTCGGAAACGGAAATATCCTCGCCGCCGATTTTTCTTACTTCGTAAGAGAGCGTTTTTTCAAGGCCGAAATGACACGGCGCAGTTAGTCTGAATGTCATGTTTATATATTTCCTTTCGCAAAATCAGCGATTGTATGTTATACAACCGCTGATTTACATTTATTTAGCCTGAAGTTGCTGACGATGTGGTATTACCCGACTGCGTATCGGTATCATCGTATTTGAACAGCGTTTCTCCGCCGTGCTTCTTTACATACTCGCCCTCTTTATGAGTAGAGTCGCAGGTAGCCGGCAGTTTATCCGCCTTATAATAACCTATTGCCGTTTCGGGACACTTGGATGTTGCAAGAAGTCCCGTTTCCTTGCAGTACTTCTTTTCTACCACATTTGCGTCTTTTGCAAAAGTCTTGGTAGATTCTTCATCCACTATATTTACCATGAAATCATGCCATACCTGTGCAAGATAAATATAGTTGGTGTTGCTGATTTTCTTGTTATCGTCATAGCCTATACGGATAACTCCGCAATAGTCGGGAGTAAGGCCTGCGAATGCGAGTATACGCTCATCGTTTGAAGTACCCGTCTTTCCGACTACCTCAATGCCGTCGATCCTTGCATAACGGCCCGAACCGTTGGTGGTATCGGTAACAGCCTTTAGCAGTCTGTTGGTAATATAAGCGCTGTCGCTGCCCATTACTCTTTCACCGAGCGGTTCCTGCTCAATGATAACAGTGTCGTTGTAATCGGTGATAAGATTATACAGTTTGGGCTCGTAATAAAGTCCGCCCGAACCGAATATCTGATATGCACCGGCAAGCTCAAGCATAGTCATACCCTGCGTCAGCTGTCCGAGCGCTATAGGCGAATAAGCCTTGTCGCTTGTATAGTCAAGCGTTGTTACATTGAGTTTATCGGTAAGGAAGTTGAAGCACGTCTCTATACCGAGCACCTCAGCCATACGAACAGCCGTTGTGTTCTTTGACTGCTGTACTGCGTACCATGCAGGTATATAACTGCCGCTTCCGTAGTCACCCTCGAAGTTACTCGGCCACGAGGTTCCTTCGGGCAGCTTAATGCATTTATCGTATATCATAGTAGAATAGGTTATAATATCCTTATCTACCGCCTGTCCGTAAACGGAGATAGGCTTCATAGTAGAACCTATAGGCAGTAACGCCTGCGTAGCACGGTTAAAGCATCCGTCGCCGGGCTTATCGCCGATGCCTCCTGCAAGAGCTATGACATTTCCTCTGTAATCGGTGAGAACAAATGCGCCCTGTACAAGATTTTCTTCAATAGCCGTAGTATCATAGCTGTAGAAGAAATTATTAGGATCTCTGAAGAACTCTTCAAGCTTATCCTGGATATCCATATCCATATTCAGATATATCTTGTATCCGCCCTTGTACAGATCCTGCTTTGCTTCGGCGTATGTCATTCCCTTTGCTCTTGAAAGGTCTTCTATTACCTGTTCGATAGCGGCGTCAACATACCAGTTCTGCGAGATTTCGTATTCATCCCACTTATATGCCTCGTATGTGTCTTCGTCATCATATCCGTCGTCATCATCGGAAGATGTATTGTTGCCGTAATATTCGTCATATCTGGGATCAACATAACCGTAGGCGTCTCCCTCAACGATAAGGCGGAACTTGACCTGCTCTGCCTTTGCCGCTTCGTACTCATCGGTAGTGATAAGTCCCTGATCGTACATACACTTCAGCGCATAAAGCTGTCTTTCCTTGGATCTTTCCAGATTTGCGTAAGGATTCAGCACGCTGGGAGAACGAGTAATACCTGCAAGTATCGCACTCTCCGCAATGGTAAGCTGGTCTACCGTTTTGCCGAAATAGAAGTACGCCGCAGAGCCTACACCATATACCGTACCGCCCAAAGGCACACGGTTAAGATACGCCTCAAGAATATCTATCTTTGTGTATTCGGTCTCAAGAGTAAGCGCACGGAATATCTCCCTTATCTTTCGCTCGGGGGTTACTCTGTCATCGCCTGTGATGTTCTTGACAAGCTGCTGTGTGATGGTAGAACCGCCTTCGCCGTAGCCGTTGAAAAGCGTGGATATGGTAACTCTTACCGTTCTCTTCCAGTCTACGCCTTCATGCTCGTAGAAACGCTTGTCCTCTACCGCAACAAAGGCGTCCTGCGTATGCTTCGGTATTTGCTCCATATCTGCCCAGATACGGTTCTCATCGCCGGAAAGACGCTTCAGCTCAACCATTTCGCCGTCGCTGTTCTTGGCATAAATAAAGCTGGTATAGCTTAAATCGACATTCTTCAAATCAACATCGAATGCGCTGTCGGCAAACTGCATGATGTACACAGTCAGCGATACCGCTACGATACAGCAGGTGATGATGACGATCATGAACAGGCTGAGCAGAGTCGTGCCTATCACGCCGAAAACGTGCTTTATTGTCTTTAATGCCTTATTTGGTTTTTTCTTTTTCTTTTTATCTGTCTTTTTTGCCGTGTCAGCTTTGTTCAGCTCTTCATCAAGTTCTGAATCTGCATTGACATACTGCGTTTTGTTATTGCTCATATTATTGTCCTTTTAGGTAATCGGAAACGCTTGTTTTCTCTGCTGCGGTGAATATTTACCGCACAACAGAGTATACCATGCTATAAGTATACCACAAAAGAGAGCAAATGTTAAGCCTTTTAGCCCTAATTTTCATAAAATATTCAAAATTGCGGTCGCAAAACGGTTATTTTCGACGATATGGCTAAAGAAATTACGGTTATATCCTTATCTGTCGGGCATAATATCATCATATCTAAAACGGAGGCAAACGATATATGGATAACGAAAGCATAAAAAAGCAAAAGGAAATAATGAAAAAGCCCGTTCCCGAAAACGAGAAAGAGCGCTCGGATATGAACGAGATAACCCTTGACAGCTTCTGTGGCAGCAGTTGTGCGTCGGACTGCACAGGACTTATCCCGTCCGACCCCGACACATCCGAAGAAGCCGAAGCCTATCGCAGAATATACCCTTACGGTGTCCCTTTATCCGA
>JAEDNF010000180.1 GCA_016302655.1 Oscillospiraceae bacterium
CAGACCGGAGCAGGATTTATGGTAGGTTCTCCTTATCAGACGGCAGAAAATCTTGCAGATGATATGCTGTTCTTAGAGGAACTTAAACCGGAGATGGTCGGAATAGGGCCTTTTATCCCACATCACGCAACGCCGTTTGCAGATATGCCGCAGGGAACGGTAGAGCTTACGCTGTTTATGCTCGGTCTTGTACGGCTTGCGCTTCCCGATGTACTGCTTCCTGCTACCACAGCTCTCGGAACAATTCATCCGCAAGGCAGAGAGCTTGCGCTTAAAGCAGGAGCAAATGTCGTAATGCCTAATCTTTCACCTGTCAGCGTCAGAAAGAAATACCTGCTTTACGATAATAAGATATGCACCGGCGATGAATCGGCACAATGCAGAATGTGCCTGCAAAAAAGAGTAGAAAGCGCAGGCTACAGAATTGTTGAATCAAGAGGCGACCATGCCGCCTATAATGAAAGGAAATAAAAATATGTACACTTATAATCCCGCTTCACTGAAAGCAGAAGAATTCATCAATCACGAAGAAATCGTGGAAACTCTTAAGTATGCCGAAGAAAACAAGCATAACGCAGAGCTTATCGACAGCATACTTGAAAAAGCAAAGCTCAGAAAAGGTCTTTCTCACAGGGAGGCAGAGGTGCTTCTTGACTGCGATATCCCCGAAAAGAACGAAGAGATATACAAGCTTGCAGAACAGATAAAGAAAGATTTTTACGGAAACAGAATAGTAATGTTTGCTCCGCTTTATCTTTCGAATTACTGCGTAAACGGATGCCTTTACTGTCCTTATCACGCTAAAAACAAGCACATCTGCCGTAAAAAACTCACTCAGGATGAGGTTCGTGCCGAAGTAATCGCTCTTCAGGATATGGGACACAAGAGACTTGCTATAGAAGCAGGAGAAGACCCTGTCAATAACCCTATAGAGTATATACTTGAGTGCATCGACACTATCTATTCAATCAAGCATAAGAACGGTTCTATACGCAGAGTAAATGTAAATATTGCGGCTACTACCGTTGAGAATTACCGCAAGCTGAAAGAGGCGGGAATAGGTACATACATACTCTTCCAGGAGACATATCATAAGGAGAGTTATGAGCGTCTGCATCCCACAGGACCGAAGCATGATTATGCTTATCACACCGAGGCAATGGACAGAGCAATGGAAGGCGGTATCGACGATGTGGGAATAGGCGCATTGTTCGGACTGGAGCTGTACAGATATGAATTTGCAGGTCTTCTTATGCACGCAGAGCATCTTGAGGCTGTTCACGGAGTAGGTCCTCACACTATTTCCGTTCCCAGAGTAAGAAGAGCGGATGATATCGACCCCGATGAATTTGATAACGGTATTTCCGACGACCAGTTTGCAAAGATTGTTGCTTGTCTGAGAATTGCTGTTCCTTACACCGGAATGATAGTTTCCACAAGAGAAAGTCAGAAATCAAGAGAAAGAGTGCTTCACCTCGGAATATCACAGATAAGCGGCGGCTCTAAAACAAGCGTCGGCGGTTATGCAGAGCCTGAGCCGGAAGAAGAAAACTCAGCACAGTTTGATGTTTCCGATAACAGAAGCCTTGACGAAGTTGTTAACTGGCTGATGAGACTCGGTTATATTCCGTCATTCTGTACAGCGTGCTACCGTGAAGGAAGAACAGGCGATCGCTTTATGAGCCTTTGCAAAGCTGGACAGATTCAAAACTGCTGTCACCCTAACGCTCTTATGACTCTTAAGGAATACCTTGTTGATTACGCTTCCGAAGATACGAGAAAGATAGGCGAAGCTCTTATTGAAAGGGAGCTTGCAAATATACCTAATGAAAAAGTAAGAGTAAAAGCGGCAGAATATATAGATAATATTATTCACGGTCAGAGAGATTTCAGATTCTGATACGGGAAAGGAGCTAAGTGTGGGTTTAAACTCAACTCCCAATGCAGAAAGGATACACATAGGTATATTCGGAAGAAGAAATGCCGGAAAATCGAGCCTGATAAACGCAATAACAGGTCAGGAGCTTTCTGTCGTATCTGATACCGCAGGAACTACCACAGATCCTGTGTCTAAGGCGATGGAACTATTGCCGCTCGGTCCCGTCCTGATAACCGATACCCCCGGACTTGACGATGAAGGAGAGCTCGGAAGCCTCAGAGTAAAGAAAAGCTATCAGGTGCTGTTCAAGACGGATATTGCTTTATTGGTTGTTGATTGCACCAAAGGTATATCAGAATTTGACAAGGCGATACTTGAAAAGCTGAAACAGCAGAATATACCGTATATAACGGTTATGAACAAGTGCGACCTTACCGACGGTTATCCCGAAAAAACTGCCGGCACAATTTACACCGACGCATTGAACGGCACGAATATCCATGAGCTGAAAGAGCTTATAGGAAGCAAGCTGAATGTTAAGAACGATTCGCTGTGTATATGCGCCGATTTGCTGAGCCCCGGAGACATAGCAGTATTGGTTGTTCCTATTGATAAGGCGGCGCCGAAGGGCAGACTTATACTACCCCAGCAGCAGACGATAAGAGATATACTTGAGGCTGATGCAACAGCAGTTGTTTGCAAAGAATATGAACTCAGGGATACACTTGCAAAGCTCTCTGTAAAGCCAAAACTTGTAATCACAGACAGTCAGGTATTCTCAAAAGTATCCGCCGATGTGCCCGAAGATATCATGCTGACGTCTTTTTCTATACTTATGGCTCGTTACAAGGGAGACCTTGAAACGAATGTTATGGGTGTTACGGCTCTTGATAAGCTTAATGACGGAGATAAAGTCCTTATCTCTGAAGGTTGCACTCATCACAGACAATGTGATGATATAGGAACGGTAAAAATTCCGAGATGGGTAAAGAATTATACCGGTAAGGATATAAAGTTTGAATTTACTTCAGGCGGAACTTTCCCCGATGATTTAAGCAGCTATAAGCTGATAATCCATTGCGGAGGCTGTACTCTTACAGAGCGTGAGATGAAATACAGAATAGCCTGTGCAAAAGATGCAGGTGTTCCGATTACTAACTACGGTATTTGTATAGCTTATACACAGGGAATACTTAAACGCAGTGTAGAACCGTTTGAATATATTTACTCCTTGCTTTGCGGTGATGAAAATGAGAACTGAAAGTGATTTTCTCGGCAGTATACAGCTTGATGATTACGCTCTTTACGGTATAAATACCGCAAGAGCAATAGATAATTTCGGTATCAGCAAAAGAACTGTTCATAAAGAGCTGATATATGAACTTTTGATGCTGAAAAAAGCTGCCGCTATTGCTAACTGCGATTCGGGATTTTTAAGTAGTGAGATTTCGGATCATATCGTTTCGGCATGTGATATTCTTGCAGACGATATTGATATGGCTATGTTTCCTACAGATGCGTTACAGGGCGGAGCAGGAACGTCACTCAATATGAATGTAAATGAAGTTGTCTGCAACAAGGCATTGCTTCTTGCCGGCAGAAAAATCGGCGATTACAGCTATATTGATCCTATTGATCACGTAAATCTCAATCAGTCAACAAATGACATCTTCCCGACAGCCGTAAGGATTGCTTCAATTAAGATTATTCGCAAGCTGAGTGACGCCTGCGCCGAGCTTCAGAATGCTCTCCAGGAAAAAGAGCATGAATTTGCTGAAATCAAAAAAATAGGCAGAACCGAACTTATGAATGCTACGGAGATAACTCTCGGTGAGCAGTTCGGTGCTTATTCTCAATGCATTTCACGGGATCGCTGGCGCATATATAAAGCGGAAGAAAGACTGCGTTTTGTAAATATCGGCGGCGTGGCAGTCGGAAAACAAGCCGATAACAGATATGTATTCCGTATGACCGAGCTTGTCCGTAAGTTCAGCGGACTCGGAATCGCAAGGGCTGAGTATCCTATGGATATCACGCAGAACTGCGATGTGTTTGTCGAAGTATCGGGACTGTTGAAAGCGCTTGCTGTTGACATAATTAAAATTGCAAACGACCTAAGACTTATGAATGCCGAATTTCTCGGAGAGATAAAGCTTGCACCAATGCAGAAGGGAAGTTCTGCTATGCCTGCAAAGGTT
>JAEDNF010000006.1 GCA_016302655.1 Oscillospiraceae bacterium
TGTTTCCTTTGTTTGAAGCGCTTGTCTCGCCGATAACAACCGGTATTCCTTTGTCTGTGAATTTGCTTTTTATTGTGTTGAACAGATAATCAACTTCGCTTTTCAGATTGTCCGAAAAAACAGCTGTACCGTTGCCGTTAAGTGCAAAGTTATAAGGAGTGTAGGCGTGAACCGATACGATAAGTCTGTTTGAAGCAGTATCTGTAGGCATTCTGAATGCAGATGTTGTGCATCCGTCTATAGAAGCACAGTAACCCGGCACCATTATGCATCTGTCGGAGTTGTTTCCTCCCGAAGCACGGATAGCGTCAACAGCTGTCTGATTAAGCGTGTTGATAACCTTTATGGAATCAAGAACATTTGAGTTGGGATTATTTACCGGAAACCACCATTCATCGTCTGTTCCCAAAAGTCTGGGTTCGTTCAATGTTTCAAATATAAGATGCTGGTCATAGTCCTTGAAAGCTTTCGCTACCTGAGTCCATATTGATTTAACGAATTTTACCGACTGTGTTTTGTATGTAGAACTCGGATAATAGTAAGAGGTTGATGTATCATGATGAATGTTAAGTATGACATACATATCGTTGTCAATGCAGTAGTCAACAACTTCTTTTACTCTGCTCATCCACTGTGAGTCGATGGTAATGGTATAATTAATATCTACACTTGTGTGATTTCCCCACGAAACCGGGACACGCACGGTGTTGAATCCCTGTTTTTTTACAGCGTCTATCATGGCTTTGGTGGTTGGGGGATTGCCCCAGAAGGTTTCACTGCCAAGACCGTATCCGACAGCGTCAAGCGTGTTGCCGAGATTCCATCCCGTTCCCATCTGTGCGGTTATCTGATTTGCCGTATTTCCGCTCAGTACAGCGGCTGAAGCCTTAGGTGCGGTGCATATCATCAATGCCGCCGCCATAGCTGCTGCAAGCACAGCAAATAAAGCAGTAATCTTCTTTTTGATAGTAAGCATATTTTTCTCCATTTTTTATTTTTTACAGCATTCCTACTATAATATCCTTTATTTCACCGAGCGGAGCTTGCTTTATTACAGCTCCTTCTTCATAAGCAACGCACGGCATACCGTACACTACGCAGGACGGCTCGTCCTGTCCTATGGTATACGCTCCTGCCTTTCTCATGTCGGCAAGTCCGTATGCTCCGTCACGCCCCATTCCCGTAAGAATTACGCCGATAGTGCCTTTTCCCGAAACTTTAGCCACCGACCTGAACAGCACATCGACAGAAGGGCAGTGTCCCGATACTTTTTCTCCCGGCCTTGAAGTAACATAGAAGCCCGAAGCGTCCTTGTGCACTTCAAGCTGTTTGGAGCCGTGTCCCAGTATAATAAGTCCGTTTCTAAGCCTGTCGCCGTCTTCGGCTTCCTTTGCCTGCATTTTGCAGATACGGTCAAGCCTGTCGGCGTACATCTTTGTAAAGCCTTCGGGCATATGCTGTACTATTACGACAGGAGGGCAGTCTGCGGGAAGCTCCTTTACCACTTCTATTATAGCGTCTGTACCTCCCGTACTTGCGCCTATTGCTATAAGCGATATATTTCCGCTGTGCGATACGCTGTCAACGCACGGAGCTTTTGGCTTTGGTACTGCTTTGCGTGCAAAGTCGGCAGGCTTTATTATATTGCTGTATGGTGCGGATCTTGTACCGCTGTCGTGATTTTTGCCCGATACCGCACGCTCTATTATTGAATGAAGTTCACGCTCAAAAGCGGCGATACCTGCGGTGCCACCGCTTGAGTTTTTTATTGCCGCAAAAAGTCCGTACTTTGACGGCTCGCTAATTATCCTTTCATTGCTCGTGATAAGTACGGTCGGAACCGATTTAAGACCGGCAGGTATACTGAAATGTTCGTCTGCCATAAGATCGTTTATCACAGCGCAGTCAAATTGTACCGTGCCTGACAGCTCGCCGCACGCCGACAGCTCTGCAAGCTCTGACACGGTGCCTTCGCAGTAGCGGTCAACTATCGACTTTGTAATGCGGCTTATGGCGGCGCTCGTTCCCGTTATAAGTATGTGAAGTGCCAAGACCTCACCTCCGTATATGCGGAGAATGTCCGCAGTAAGATGTTAAATTTCTTCTGTAATTATTTCAGCGGCTTGCGGTATATTGCGGGCTTTATATATTCGTATTTCGTTGCTTCTCTCGGTATGCTTTCTGCGTGTCCTATGAAAAGATATCCGCCGGGCCTCAGCACATCAAAAAATCGCTTTACAAGCGCTATTTTGGTATCCATCTCAAAGTAGATCATTACATTTCTGCAGAATATGAGATCGAACTGAGCCTTCTTATAGGGGATAGGCTCCATAAGATTAAATGTGCGGAATATTACTTCTTTTCTTAGTGACGGTTTTACTTTGCACTTTTCCTCGTTTATTCTGTCAAAGTACTTGTCAATCCAGCCGGGAGGAAGATCGGAAAGACCGCTTGTCTGATATATGCCGTTTTGCGCTCCTGCGAGCGTTTTCAGCGAAATATCGGTTGCGAGTATTCTTGTATCCCAGAATGTTTTGTCTTTTCCCAAAAATTCGTTTATGTGCATAGCGGTAGTGTAGGCTTCTTCTCCGCTTGAACAGCCTGCACTCCATATATGCATAGATTTATTACTTTCGTTTACCTTTTTCGCAAACGGAAGCACCGTACTCATGAGAAAAGAATAGTGCTCGGGCTCACGCATAAAGTAGGTGTGATTAGTAGTGAGCTTTATAAGCAGACCGTCAAGCTCCTGTCCGCTTTTATCCGAAAGACAGCAGTCAAGATACTCGTCATAGCTTTTAAAGCCCCGCTCATACAGCATATTGCCGAGTCTGCCTTCGATAAGAGTTCTTTTATGTGACAGATTTATTCCGTAATTGTCACGCATGAATTTTACGAGGCGGTCAAATTCATTGTCGCTTATTTTAAGCAAAACGGCTCACCTGCCTTATTTGAATTCTTCGGCTGCGTGTTCGTCGATAAGCTTTGAAACATCAAGCACCAGCTTTATTCCGTCGCTCATCTCGAGTATGGATTTGATAAATCTGTTTGAGTTTACGCCGGTAAGGTCGGGCGTGTTTGAAATATGCTGTTCGGTGACAGGAACAACATCCGCTACGCTGTCAACTATAAGTCCTACCGAAACTTCGCCTGTAGATACTATTATAATGCAGGTGCGGTCATTGAAGGGTATTTCCTCCTTGCCGAATCTGCTTCTAATGTTGACTACGGGGACTATCTTACTGCGGACATTGATTATGCCCTTGATATATGACGGTACGCCGGGCACCGCTGTTATAGGCGGAACTTCGATTATCTCGATAACCTCGGGTATCTCTATGCCGTATACCTGGTCGCCTATGAAGAAGGTCAGCACCTTCGTTATTACCGTGTTCTGAGGATCTTTTTTTGCGTCCTCCATTGCCTTCTGAGTGTTCAGAAGTTCCTGTAATTTATCGTTGTAATTCTCTGACAAAGTAAAGCCTCCGTTCCCGTATCAGCTGATAAGATTATTGACATCGATTATAAGCGAGATCGTACCGTCGCCCATTACCGTACAGCCCGACAGACCCTGAGCCTTTATATTGTACTGGCTGAGATACTTCGGGAACGGCTTTACGACAACAGGCTGTTCGCCTATCAGCTTGTCTGCAAACAGACATACATTCTTTCCGCCGACATCAACCAGCAGAAGTATACCGTCTTCAAGCTTTGTTACTTCAGTCGGCATATTGAACTTTTCGTGAAGTCGGAGTATCGGATAGCACACGCCTCTTATCATTATCATCTCGCCCTGCTTTGTATCATGCAGAAGCTGGTTGTTTGCAACCATGAGGCTCTCTTTGATGGATGATATCGGTACGGTGAAGATAGTATTACCTACCTTCAGCTTCATGCCTTCAACTATCGCAAGGGTAAGCGGTATTCTTATTATGAAGCTTGAGCCCTTGCCCTCTTCGCTTTCAACATTGAGCGTACCGCCGCACTGTTCGATGTTACTGCGTACAACATCCATACCTACGCCTCTGCCGCTGTACTCCGTAACGGTGTCGTTTGTGGAGAAGCCGGGCAGAAGTATCATATTCTGTATCTCTTTTGTGGTATATTCGTTTTCGGGCTTTGTAAGTATGCCGTTCTTCTTTGCTTTTTCAAGCACCTTTGCACAGTTTATACCTGCGCCGTCGTCGGATACGGTGATTATTACCTCGCCTGCGGAATGTCTTGCAGACAGCTTTACCGTACCCTTTTCGGGCTTTCCTGCGGCAATACGGGTATTGACATCATCCTCAATGCCGTGATCCATACAGTTTCTTACAAGATGCATAAGAGGATCGTTAAGGTTATCAACTATGCTCTTATCGACTTCGGTGGTTTCACCTTCGAGTACAAGCTCTGCATCTTTGCCGAGTTTTATCTTCATATCACGGACAATTCTGCCCATCTTCTGGAATACGCCTGCAAGCGGAACCATTCGGATAGACATAACCGTATCCTGAAGCTCATCGGTAAGCTTTCTCAGCTGTCTTGCCGCCTTTGAGAAGCTCTCAAGCTCAAGTCCCTCTAAATCGGGATTTGCAATTACCATCGACTCGGTGGTGATTATTTCGCCTACTATATCGTGAAGCGTATCAAGCTTGGAAAGGTTAACGCTGATAAGGCTCTGCTTCTGACCGCCGTTTGCCTTCTTGATATCGTCCTGAGCTTTTGCAACCGCCGCCTTCGGAGCTTCGGGCTTTGCCGCAGGAGCAGGAGCAGGTGCCTTTTCCTGTACGGGAGCTTTTTCCTCGGGAGCGGCAGGCGCTGTCGGAGCAGTTTCCGCAGCTTTTTCTTCCGCAGGTGCGGCAGGAGTATCGATTATCTCGTATGACTCAACATTTACTGCGCCCTCAATGGTCTTTATAACAGCGTCGTTGTTGCCGTCAAAGCCCTTGAAGGTAATGAGGAAACCGTTTTCTATAATATCTTTTGCTGTATCTGCATTTGATTCAACATCGGGAGGAGTACAGCTTATGACTTCTGCCTCTTCCTTTATCTTTGTGAGAAGAAGGAATGCACGCAGATTCTCCATCTTGCAGCCGTCTTCAAAGAATACTCTTACCGTCATACTGCCTTCTTCTGCAGAAGCTGCAGGGACAGGTGCAGATGCGGCAGGTGCGGATGATGCCGACGCTGACGGAGCTTCGCCGTTTTCCATAGCCTTCAGCTTTTCGGTAGCTTCTTCGAGCTTATGGAAGGTCTCAGAGAAATCGGTCGGCGTGTAGTCGTCGTCTCCCGTATTCTGAATATACTCGATCTCTGCTTTATAAAGGTCGGATACCTCAAATATCAGTTCGTAGACAAAGTGAGCGTCCTTTGCAATCTCGGGTTTTTCTCTTATTACAAAGAACATATCCTCGCCCTTATGCGCAAGATGCTGGAGATTCTCAAATCCCATCATTGCCGAAGAGCCCTTGATCGTGTGCATTATCCTGAATATTTCGTTGATATCCTCCTGCGAGAAAACATTTGCGTCCTCTGTCCTCAGAAGAATTTCATCGAGCTGTTCAAGCAGCGTGTTGGTCTCAAATATGTACATTTCGAGCATGGATTCCATGCCGGGTTCAACCTTTGCCATATACAAAACCGCCTTTCCCTGATTATTTATTTCCCAATCGTAAGATTGATATTGATAATTCGTAAAAAATGTGATAAACTTAAAGTCAAGCAATGGACTTACAATAAACTTGTGCGTCTGAAAGGAAACGTATATGCCCAACATTCCCCAGATAACTACTCCTGTTTCGAATAACAAGAGCTATTCGTTCACAAACCGCCAGTATGACGGAAATATAGAGCCTTTCGATATGGTCGAGCTGGCTCAGCCTATCAAAACGGCTACCGCACAGGATAAAGATTCTTCTGCGGCTATGATGATGGGCAGAAAGAACCTTGCTCCTCTCACCGTCCAGATAAAAGATCCCACTATGGCGGTCGAAACGCTCAAGAATCTTTTAAGCTCCGAACTGCTCGAGCAGACAATGATAAACGGCTACTCTGAGCTGTATGATGATATGAACGAGCTTATACAGAGCTTTTATCTTGCTCCCGAAAAACTTGTGCGTGAGATTCAGAATCAGGAAAAGCAGAACACTATGTTCAGCGGTGATGAGTTTTACAAGCTGCTTCACGGCATTCTTAAAACTACCACCAATCCCGATATAAAAGAAAGTATCGGTCAGCTGTTAAAGGCACTGAACTTTTCTTCCAACAAGCAGGAGATACTTAATGCGCTCGGCGCAAACCTTAAATTCCTGTCCGAATACTTTTCGCCCAATGAGTCGCTTTCAAGAAAACTGCAGACTCTTTCGGAGCAATGGAAAAGCCCAAGTTCAAAGGATATGTTCGAGCCGCTGAAAAGCGAAACGCTCGCATTGCTTAAAGATGTATCGGCAAGCCTGCTCAACGACGAGAGAACTCAGACCTTCATACCGCTGATAATACATAATCTTTCCCGTTACAATACAAATAACGGTATGCTGAAAGAGTGCTTTGCAAATCTGCTGGCGTACATTCCGTCAGACGAGATGCGAAAAGAGCTTTCTGTGGCTTTCAGCGAGCTTCTGAAAAAGATGTTCAGCCAAAAACAGCTAAACGAAATGTCAGACTCTTCCGATAACTATAATAATACACTAAATCGGTCTGAAAATCAAGAGTATTTAAGCATTTTTGACAATAAAAACGAAAATTTGTCATTATCTTTGTTCATAAAGTCACATCTGAGCGACGAAAACTACCTTTCAGAGATAGATTTGTCAAGAGATAAGATGGAGTATCTCACTTCTTTTTTCTTTGAAGGAAAGCAGTCGGGACTACAGACTCTCAAAAATATGATAATGGCTATGCTATCGGGTCAGGACAGCAGACAGATGATACCCGTAGTACACAGAGATTTTCAGCAGCTGAGCGATATGACTCGTCTTGTCGATTATCTGAACGAATTGCTCCGTGATATGCCGGATATCCCCGAGAGAGAAACCATCTTTGAATTTTTCACCGATATAGTCAATACGATGGCTCAGCGAAAGGAGCTTCCGCCTGCAAGCAACATACCTACAGCACCCTCCACGCTTGACAAGCTGACGGATTTTATCGGCAAGAATATAAATCACGAGGCTATCCAGTCGCTCGACGACTTCAATGCGTCAAATCTTCTGCAGAGCCTTCTTAACGCTCCGGGCGTGTTTACGCCGCTTGCTCATTATATCCTTCCGCTTAAGTTTGAGGATACAAAGGCATTCGGCGAGCTTTGGGTGGATAACGATGAAAACAACCCGAACAACACACCGGTAGGGCAGAAGAACTATCATCTGTTCCTTACCTTTGATGTTGAATCCATAGGCCGTTTTGAAGTCGATATGTATGCTCTGGGAGAGAATATAAATCTGTCTTTGCTTTATCCCGAAAAGTACGGATTCAAGGTCAAAAAGCTTACGGATAAGATTGACATTATCATACGCAATATCGGCTACAAGCCGGTAAAATTTGAAACTGCGGTGCTCAGAAAGCCTCATGTGCTGACTGAGGTATTCCCGAAGATAATCGAAAGGAGAAAAGGTCTCGATGTCCAGGCGTAATATAGGAAAACAGGCGGCAGCCGCACTGAAATACAATCCCGATCTCAATTATGCACCCGTTGTGGTAGCGTCGGGACTCGGCGAGCTTGCCAAGAAGATCATCAATATTGCCGACGAAAACGGAGTCCCCGTATACCGTGACGACAGCACGGCGGCACTTCTTGTAATGCTCAACAGCGGCGAAACTATCCCAGTCGAGCTGTACAGGATAATAGCGGCTATATATGCGGAGGTCGTGTATTCCGCAAACGATATGAAAAAAGGAAAATAAAAACAGATATAATATTTCTCCGTGTGGACTTTCTTCTCGTCCGCACGGATTTTTTATGTAAATCCGCCGTATCGAATTGTAAAAACGGCGGTTTTTTAATGTAAAGTGTATGTCGAAAACCGCATTATTATGCGGTTTTTTCGTCTTTACAAAAACTTTACCAACATTATACCGTGCCTTGCTTTAATGATAATAGCCCTGAGGATATAATATGAAATGTAGTCGGGAAGATAACTTCCACGACAAACAGTATATGGTAAATACGGAGTATTCTCCGAAAAGGGAAAATCCCTTAAGAAAGGAAAACAACATGAACAAGAAGTTAATTACAATTCTCGCAGGCGTTGCTGTTGCAGCAATGGCTACAGGCTGTTCAAATTCAGCTACAAGCTCTACAGCATCTGAACAGTCGTCAACCGGTACTCCTTCCGTAACAGAAGAGTCCAAGGCAAGCGAAGCATCTTCAACCGGTGAAGAGTCAGTTACTACAGAAGAGCTCAGCGGAACTCTTTCAATGAACGGCTCTACATCAATGGAAAAGGTTATCAAGGCTGTTAACGGAGCATTTATGGAGAAGTACAAGGATGTTACCGTTAACCTCAACCTCACAGGTTCAGGTACAGGTATCCAGGAAGCTTCCGAGGGCAAGTGCGACATAGGCAACTCCTCAAGAAAGCTCAAGGATGAAGAAGCTGAAAAGCTCGAAGCTACAGTAGTAGGTCTTGACGGTATCGCTCTGGTAGTAAACCCCGTAAACAAGCTCGAAGATATCACTATTGAAGATCTTGCAAAGGTTTACTCAGGCGAGATCACAAACTGGAAGGATCTCGGCGGCGACGACAAGGCAATCGTTGTTATCGGCCGTGAGGATGGCTCGGGTACAAGAGACGGCTTTGAGTCAATAGTAATGGGCGACAAAGAACCCAAGTACGCTCAGGAGCTTGAGTCAACAGGCTCTGTTATCAATGCGGTAGCTACTACAGACGGCGCTATCGGTTACGCTTCACTTGCAAATGTAGATGAAACCGTTAAGGCACTCAAGGTTGACGGCGTTGAAGCTACAGAAGAAAATGTAAAGAGCGGCGCTTATGCAGTACAGAGACCGTTCATCTGCGCAACACTCAAAGACAGCGACAACAAGCTTGTAAAGGCTTATCTCGACTTTATCTTAAGCGATGAAGGTCAGGCGCTTGTATCGGCACAGGGTGCAGTTCCCGTAAAATAAGTTGATAATTCCTATACAGTAAAGCGAATCCGGTCGCCTTAACGGCACCGGAATTTGCTGTATAAAGCTATGAAAGGATGGTTTACTTGGCAAAGACTAACGACGCCGCTGTTATAGCGGTCGGTGTGACGGATAATCACAAGTCGGCAATCAGAAGCAAAAAAATAGGATTTACAAATTTATCCGAAAGAATAATGAAATACATCTTCACGGTATGCGGTATTACTGCGGTTGCCTGCGTGCTGATGATAACAATATATATGATAATATCGGGAGCGCCTGCAATCGGAAAGATAGGTATAATTGACTTCTTGTTCGGTGATACATGGTACGCAAAAAAAGAGCAGTTCGGTATACTGCCGCTTATACTTACATCGTTTTTCGGTACTTTCGGCGCTATTGTTATCGGCGTGCCGATAGGACTTCTCACGGCGGTATTTCTTTCGGAGCTTGCACCCAAGGCATTAAGAAACTTTGTAAAGCCTGCCGTTGAACTGCTTGCAGGTATTCCGTCCGTAATTTACGGTCTGCTCGGTGCGAATTTAGTAAAACCGCTTATGTACAGCATTGAGGAGATAATATATGCAAACGATCCCGGACATCAGTTTACGGGAGGCGCAAATCTGGCGTCGGCTATTGTCGTGCTTGCGATAATGATACTCCCTACTATCATCAATATCTCGGAGAATGCCTTGAACAGCGTACCGAATGACTACAGAGAGGCAAGCTGCGGACTCGGCGCAACCAAAATACAGACGATATTCAAGGTAGTTATCCCTGCCGCAAAGTCCGGCATAGCGTCGGGCGTCGTCCTCGGCGTCGGCAGAGCGATAGGAGAAGCAATGGCGATAATCCTCGTCGCAGGAAACTCCGCAAATATGCCCGAGCTGTTCTCCTCGGTTAAGTTCCTCACAACAGGCGTAGTAGCCGAGTTCCCCTATTCAAGCGGACTTCACAGAGAGGCGCTGTTTGCCGTAGGTCTTGTCCTGTTCGTATTTATAATGATAATCAATCTTATTCTTAACGGCATACTCAAAAAGGGCGGCAAAAAAGAAAAAACAGCTAAGCGTGCAGGAAAGGCGTGAGGTGTAAAATGGCAAAAACATCGGGTTCTCTCACAAAAAAGCATACGAGAATAAGCGATATTATTCTTAAAATACTGATATTTCTGTCGTCGGGCATTGTTGTTGCACTTACGCTCGGCATAATAATCTATATTATTGCAAGAGGTCTTGAGGGGATGAGCTGGAACTTCCTTTCCACGCCTGCATTCTCCTATCCTTTTGAAAACTACGGCGTGCTCGGCAATATCATCAATACGCTTTATCTTGTGGTGATAACGCTTCTTGTTGCAACTCCCATAGGAGTAGGTGCGGCAATCTATCTTACCGAATACGCAAAGCAGAGCAGGCTGACAAGAATAATCGAGTTCACAACTGAAACGCTTGCAGGTATCCCGTCTATAATATACGGACTGTTCGGAAGCGTGTTCTTCTACAATATCTTTAAGGTCAATTATTCTATCCTGACAGGCGCTCTCACTCTTTCCATAATGGTACTTCCGACCATTATCCGTACCACTCAGGAGGCGATAAAAACAGTACCTATGGGCTACAGAGAGGGTGCAATAGGACTCGGTGCGGCAAAATGGCATACTATAAGAACCGTAGTTCTTCCCAGCTGTATAGACGGCATACTGACATCGGTCATTCTGTCTATAGGCCGTATAGTGGGAGAGTCGGCGGCGCTTATCTTCACGGCAGGAATAGCCGCAGAGATAGGCATAAACTCCATAGGCGATATATTTACAAAGGTGATGGATCAGGGCGGCTCGCTCACGGTACAGCTTTATCAGTACGCACAGCGAGGCGGAGCTGAGATGAAGTATGCGTTTTCAACGGCGCTTGTACTGCTTGTGACCGTTCTTGTGATAAATATATGCGCAAAGCTTGTCGCATACAGGATCAGAAAGAAACGCTCCGCTTAAAGAAAGGAAACATATATGACAAACAATAACGGACAGGACAGCGTAAAGATAGGCACCCGTAATGTTAACCTCTATTACGGTGAAAATCACGCCCTCAAGGACATAAACCTTGATATAAAGACAAATAAGATAACCGCTTTCATCGGACCGTCGGGCTGCGGAAAATCTACATATTTAAAGAGCCTCAACCGTATGAACGATCTTATACCCGATTGTAAGATAACCGGAACATTCCTGCTTGACGGCGAGGATATTTATGCCGAAGGCGTTGATACAAGCGTACTTCGCCGCAGAATAGGAATGGTGTTCCAGAAGCCGAACCCCTTCCCCATGAGCATATATGACAATATCGCCTACGGTCCCAGAGTACACGGAATAAAGAGCAAGGCAAAGCTCGACAGGATAGTGGAAGAGAGCCTTATCGGTGCGGCTGTATTTGACGAGGTAAAGGACAGACTGCATAAATCTGCGCTCAGCCTCTCGGGCGGTCAGCAGCAGAGAATATGTATAGCAAGAGCCATTGCGGTTCAGCCGGAGGTAATACTTATGGACGAGCCGACATCGGCACTCGATCCTGTTTCAACCCTTAAGATAGAAGAGCTTATGAACACTCTTAAGGAAAAGTACACGGTTGCCATTGTAACGCACAATATGCAGCAGGCTACAAGAATATCCGATTATACGGCATTTTTCCTGGTGGGCGAGATGGTTGAATATGCACAGACGGAAGAACTGTTTTCAAGACCGAAGGATAAGCGTACCGAAGACTATATAACAGGTCGTTTCGGTTGATTTTTGAGTCGTGATATGGTACAATCAAGAAAGGATAACAAATGAGAGAAACATTTGAACATAAGCTCGGAAAGCTCAATAACGACCTTATCCGTATGGGCGGTATGATAGAAGAGGCGATAGCCTCGTCAATAACGGCTTTGCGTGACAGCGATACCGAGCTTGCAAGAAAGGTAGTAGAAGGAGACAGACTGGTAGATGATGAGGAAAAGAACATCGAAAGCCAGTGCCTGTCAATAATTCTTCGTGAACAGCCTGTGGCAAAGGATCTCCGCAAGGTATCCGCCGCACTCAAAATGGTTACGGATATGGAGCGTATTGCCGATAATGCCGCCGATATAGCGGAAATATCAATGATTGCGGATGTGTCTGCAATTATGCACATCGTAAAAGAGATACAGATAATGAGCGAGAAGGTCATAATAATGGTATCACATTCAATTGACTCGTTCGTTACAACGGATATTGAGCTTGCAAACAGAACGATAAAGGATGACGACGAGGTCGACGAGCTGTTCATCTCTATCAGAAACCGCATAGTAGGACTTATAAAAAGCGAGCATTGCAGCGGAGAGGTTGCTGTTGACGCACTTATGATAGTGAAATATCTTGAGAGGATCGCAGACCATGCGGTCAATATCTGCGAGTGGGTCGAGTTCTTTAAGACGGGAGAATATAAGAATACCCGAATAATATAAATTCCGGAGGAAAAATTATGGCTGAGTGTGTCTATATAACCGAAGATGACGATAGTATAAGAGAGCTTGTTTCGGTGGCTCTGTCGGCATATTCCTATGAAGTACATAGCTTTGTCAGCGCAGAGGACTGCCTTGACGCTGTTAAGAAAAAAGTACCCGATATCTTCCTTTTTGACATAATGCTGCCCGGTATTGACGGCGTTCAGGCGGTGAAGCTCCTTCGTGAAGCAAAAGAAACAAAAGACACGCCGATACTTATGCTTACTGCAAAATCCGCAGAGATAGACAAGGTTTTCGGACTTGAAAACGGCGCAGACGATTATCTCACAAAGCCGTTCGGAATAATGGAGCTTGCCGCAAGAATAAAGGCACTTTTAAGAAGGGCGGGAAGAAACTCTTCCGACACGGAAAGCGAAACGATAACCGCCGGCGGAATAACCGTAAATACCGCACTGCGTGAAGTCAGCATCGGCAATACACCCGTCGAGCTTACGCTGAAGGAATACGAACTGCTTTTGTATCTGATAAAGAACCGCAGTCGTGTTGTAAGCCGTGAAGAACTGCTTGCAAAGATATGGGGAGTCGATTTTGTGGGGGAAACCAGAACGCTTGATATGCACATAGGTACGCTCAGAAAGAAACTCGGAGACGAAGCGGAAAATTCTCACATAATAAAGACGGTAAGAGGAATCGGATACAGATTTATCGGTGAATAACAGGAGGAACAGCAAGTGAAAAAAGCACTTATCGTGCGTTTCCTCATCGTTATCGCAATAGTAATGTCGGTCTGCGTGGTATCTGCGACCGCCTTGCTTTCAAGCACCGAGCAGAATGTCAGAAAAAGCGATATGCTGACCTCGCTCGGACTTATAAAAGAAATATATGAGGACGAACAGGAACATGACTACGAGCTTGCTAATAGATTAAGCTCGCTTATCGGCAACGCAAGAGTAAGCTTTATCAACAGCAGCGGTGAGGTATTTGTCGATACCTATATCGACGGTGAGCCGGGTGACGACCACAGCGACAGGGAAGAAGTCCGTGAAGCGCTTAGAAGCGGCAGCGGAGTATCGGTAAGATATTCCGAGACGCTCGGAAAAAATCAGATATATGCCGCAATGAAGGTAAAAAACGGAGATATTATAAGAATATCCTATAATATCAACAGCTATCTTGATTTTGCTTCGATGTTCATTGCACCTATGCTGATAGCTGCGGCACTTGGTATAGCGGCAGGAATTATAGCAGTCAGCAGTGTTGCCCGTCAGATAATGAAGCCGATAGACAGCGTAAGCGATGCTATGGGCAATATGAAAGCTATCGACGGAAGCGACGCCGACAGCTATGAGGAGATACCCGTTCATAAATACCCCGAGCTTGATGAATTTGTCACGATGTTTAACTTCATGCGCAAAAACATCCGTGAGAATATGAAGACGCTTGAAAACGAGCGTGAGAAGGAACGGTTTATTCTCGACAGCCTCCAGGACGGAGTAATACTGTACGATAACGACCTGTCGGTCATTTCGATAAACAGGGCAGGACTTAAGCTCCTCGGCGGCTCGGAAGAACATCACAGCGTAAGCGTTCCCGAGCTTGTCAGAAAGCCGGAGCTTATCAGCGGCGCAGAAACGGCGGTAGCGGAAGATAAGACGGTATCTCTTGAGGCTTCTGTTGACGGCAGGATACTTATGGTGCAGATATTCCCCGTATCAAAAAGCGGCATAGACGCTATGCACGGCGGACTTATGGTCGTAAGGGACATCACCGAAAAGCGTATGTCTGAACAGCTTAAGGCAGATTTCTTTGCCAATGCAGGACACGAGCTGAAGACTCCGCTGACAGCTATTTCGGGCTTTGCCGAACTGCTTGAAAACGGACTTGTGCCTAAGGACAAGAAGGATTATTATATCGGCAAGATACTGACCGAATCTAAGCGTATGTCAACTATCATAAGCGATATACTTGAGATATCCTCGCTTGAGAATAAGACTGTTATCGAAGAAGTCACCGAGTGCAGATTATCCGAGATCTGCACAGCGGTAAAGGAATGTCTTGAACCTGCCGCACAGGCTAAAAATGTGACCATAAATATTTCTGGAGAAGGTTTTTCCGTCAGGGCGGCATACAAGCATATATACGAGCTTGTTGAGAATATCGTCAGCAACGCCGTAAAATACAATAAAGAGGGCGGAAAGGTCGATATCACGCTGAGAAATGTCGGCGAGATAGGCTGTATCTATGTTCAGGATAACGGTATAGGTATCCCTAAGGACTCGCTTGGCAGAGTATTTGAACGCTTTTACCGTGTCGATAAAGGCAGAAGCACCAAAGAGGGAAGCACCGGACTGGGCTTGTCTATTGTAAAGCATATCGTCAATTGCTACGGTGGTACGGTAACGCTTGACAGCGAGCTCGGTAAAGGAACTCTTGTTTGCGTAAGACTTCCTATAGCAAGGCTTGAGGATGAATAAAAAAGAATAAATAAGCGTTAAAGCCGCATACTACTGAGGAGCAGTATGCGGCTTATTTCTGCAAAAAAGAAACGCCCCGAAGGGCGTCATGTTAAATCGTTCTCTTAGGAAACAGCGTTTAACTTCTTAGCGAGCTGAGATTTTTTTCTTGCTGCAGCGTTCTTGTGGATAATACCCTTAGCTGCTGCCTTGTCAACTGCTTTAACTGCAACCTTAACGGTCTCAGCGTTGGTATCGGCGTCAACCTTCTTAAGAACAGTCTTAAGAGCTGTCTTGTCAGCCTTATTGCGAGCCTGCTTTGCAGCAGCTACCAATACTCTCTTCTTAGCAGATTTAATGTTAGGCACTTACGGCACCTCCTTTAATTCAGATCTACATATAATCATAGTTATATTTCACAGTACGCTCTATTATATCACGCCTTTGAGAAAATTGCAATAGTTTTTGTGATTTTTTTAAAAATTTTTATTTCGGAGGAAAGACAATGATATCAACCGGCAGAACAGACCTTGCAACCGAGTTTGCGGCGGCGAAAAATACCGGAATAAGCCATACCTGCTATGAGCTTTACGGGGAGAAGATAACCGAAACGGTGCTGGATGACAGCAGCGCAAAAGCCGTCGGCAGACAGCGTGGTAGATATTTTACCGTCCAGAGCAATGACTCTCCGTTTGCCGACGGGCAGATACACGCTCTTTGTGCGGTGCTGAGAAAGCTTCTTCCGCAAGGGAAGTGCCTTGCGGTAGGATTCGGCAACCCGTCGATAGCCGCCGACAGTCTGGGCTGGAATACGGCACGAAGGATACTTGCAACATCGCAGTATCTCGCCTCAGCCGATAACACGGAGGGAATAGGCAACATTTCGGTCATACGCACCGATGTTTCGTCAAATTCAGGGATAGACAGCTGTTTTCATGCAGAGTTCTGCGCCGAAAACATTCACGCCGACTATATCATAGCTATAGACAGCCTTATCTGCAACGATCCCGAAAAGCTTTGCACCACTATTCAGCTCACCGACGCAGGAATAAGTCCGGGCAGTGCAATGGGCACTAAGGAAAAAAGACTGGACTTTTCCGCCGCAGGAGTGCCTGTTATAGCTATAGGAGTTCCGACCTCGATAGAATACCGGAACAGCGGAAAAATGTACTATGTTACCCCTCACGATATAGATATCAGCATAGCCCGTTATTCTTATGTGATTTCATCTGCAATAAACAGGGTTTTCTGCCCTGCCTTATCCCAAAGCGACATCAGGATGCTGATGAATTATTCATAGCGCCTGTCGGCATAAACAGTTTTTCCCTTTCATAATCTTAATTGAAAGGATGGTGCTTATGAACAGCAGAAAAAGCAAAGGCAGAATAAGAGTGCTCGGAGTAGGTCTTGTTACCGCAGTAATATCGTTCACAATGACGGGAGTAGCAGAGAACACCATGCAGGGCATGGCGGGCGATTTTTCGGGGCAGAAGATACTGTCTGATATGGCAGGTATCAGCGCTTCGCTTGCCATGCCGGTGTCCTCGGTGACATATTATCGGCAGGATATCGGGACAAGTTCGCAAAGTAATTCGGACAACCCGTCAGATAGCCCTGAAGAGCCTTCCGTGACGATATCGCAGGCTGAAAGCACAGTATCGGTGCAGTCACAGCCCGAGCAAAAGGAAAGCGGGCCTCTTGTGGCGGTTGACGCTCCCGTTCAGCATTCGACAAGACTTATATCGCTTAATATACGCAAGGATACAAACGATCTTTCCGCCTACACGGAAAAAGACGGCGAAATAATAAATAAGCACTATGGAAAAATAACAGGTACGGGAGCCGTAGATTTAGATTACGGACAGCTCAGAAACTGTACTGCGCTGTCCGAGTCGCTGATACTGACAGAGGGAATGAAAAAGCCCGAATTAAGCATAGAACTTAGCAACGAGCCGCAGGTGCTGATAATACATACTCATACCACCGAGAGCTACGAACAGGACAATGACGGATACTATGATACGAGGTTTGACGGCAGGTCGCTGTGTCCTGCGAACAGCGTTGTCGGCGTGGGTGCGGCGCTTGCACAGACGCTTGCCGACAACGGTATATGCGTTATCCATGACGGAACGGTATTTGACGATCCGCTGTACGAGAACTCGTATTCAAGGAGCAGAGAACGCATAGAGCAGATTCTATCCGAATATCCCTCAATAAAGGTAGTGCTTGATATCCACCGTGACGGAATAGCCGACGGTGACGCAAGGATAGCTCCCGTAGTCGAAACCGACTCGGGTACGGCGGCACAGATAATGATAATATGCGGCTGTGACGACGGAAGCGGAATACTGCCCGATTATATGGATAATCTCCGCTTTGCGATATACCTTCAGCAAGGAATAGAAAGGGATACTCCCGGACTCACAAGACCTCTGCTGTTCGACTATCGGTTTTATAATCAGGATCTTACCGCAGGCTCGCTTGTAATAGAGATCGGTGCGCTCGGCAACAGCAGAGAGCAGGCGCTTCGTTCTGCCCGTCTTGCAGGAGATAGTATAGCTTCTTTGTTGAAAACGCTGTAAATACTGAAAACTGATTTATGCATATTTACCAACGCCGAACTATTTAATTTGTCAAAAAGAAGTATAGACAAATCAGCAAAATGGTATAATATAGATACCGCTATATTTAGTGTATCCGGAATAAAAAAGAGAGGGTAAAGCAATGATTTTTGAACATTTCAAAAGACCGCTTGCGGGTTTGGTGGCGG
>JAEDNF010000181.1 GCA_016302655.1 Oscillospiraceae bacterium
ACGGTCTGTCTGTACTCGGCGGCAAGTGCGTCATATTGCTTTCCGCTGAAAGCCGCAAGTCTGCTGTCTTGTGATATTGTTATCAGCGCAAGACCGTAATAAAGCTCACAGCTGAATGCGCTGTTAAGGTTATCGGGCGTTACCGAGCCGTTCCTGTATGCTTCGCTGACAGGGGATAATCCCGCTTCGCAAAGCTCTTTTTCGGCAAGGTTGAATTCGGCTTTGCTTCTTACAAGAGAAATGTTGTCTTTTATAGCGGTGAAGATGGAATTAATAGTGGTGAACCAGTCGGAATCCTTATCTATATTGGCATTTATGCAGTATTCCGAAGTGATCCTGTCGGCATTGAAGATATAATTACCTACGATTTTCAGTTTTGCCGCACAGTCTTCTATGCTCTGTAAAGGCAGAGTGATAAAGCTGTTTTTGATATGCTGTTTCTCGCTGTCCGAGAAGATATTGCCGCTTAATGCGCCGTTTACGGTAAGAGTCTTTTCTGCCGCCGCCGACAAAGCGTTACGGTCGGTCGCCGTGCCGTTTATCATATTGCTTATGTTGCTGAGAGTTGCCGAAAGCGCATTTATGCTCTTTTCCTTTTCGGAAAGTGCTATCAGCTTGTCGTAAGCCGGACACACATCCGTCTTTGCAAATGAAGGATTCTTGCTGTAGACTTTTAGCTGTTTGTACAGCTTGTTCTGACCGAGTATTTTCGGCAGGAACCACTTTGCTTCGGCTTCTTTCCATTGCAGACGGGCGGCTTCGGCAGGGAAGCTCAGCACCGAATTGTCAAATTCCGCTTCTATCTGTGTGCGAAGAGCGGTATACTCATCTATCTGCGTGCAGAGTGAACGGATGCTGTTTACCGTCGCTTCACAGCTATCTGTGCCGATTATCTGCGAGAGCAGGGGAGCTGTACTGCGGCAGGCGTCTGTCAGAGCCACAGTCGCTTCGTATTTTTCACGGCTGATATTTCCGTCAAGACCGACAACCGATGCCGCCGCACTCAGCGCTTCGTCAGCCGATATGAACAGAGCCGTGATCTGTTCAAGCTCGTTTTGCAGAGTGTTGCGAAGCTCTATCGAATAATCGCATCCGCCGTAGCGTATTAGCGGATGAGCCGAATATATGCCTATCTCTTTGGCGGCAACAATGTATCTGCCGAGCAGTTCATACCAGTGTGCTATCCTGTTTGCGTCTGCGTTTTGCAGAAGCTCTTTTGACAGCGATATTTTGCCTTTTTCCGATAAGTTTCTCTCGTAAAGGTCTATTGCATTGTAAAGAGAAGCTCCGAAGGCTCTTGTTTCATGCATCGCCTCAATAACGCTGTTGAGCTTTGCTTTTTCCTGCGCCAGCTTATCGGCGGTTGCGGCGTGCTGTTCGGGCGACTTTACCTGCGCTGTTTCAAGCGCTTTGTTAAGCTCAGAGAGCACCGCAGATTTATTTGTCTTGTTGGAATGAAGCTCAAGGCAGAACGGATCGAGTCCGATATTGGCAAGCCTTTTCTGAACGACTTTAAGCGCCGCCATTTTTTCGGCAACGAAAAGCACGCTCTTTCCGTTATACAGCGCATTGGCTATCATATTGGTGATAGTCTGCGATTTTCCCGTTCCCGGAGGGCCGTGCAGGACAAAGCTCCTGCCCGAAGCTGCGGCGGCAACGGCGCAAAGCTGTGAAGAATCGGCGTCTACGGGTACTGCGATATCTTTGAGCGAGAGCTTGGTATCAATATCTGTATCTGCGATAAATTCGCCCGTAAGTGCATCTGACACCTTGCCTTCCATAAGGCAGGATACGACCTTGTTTGCTTTCAGCTCGTCACTGCGGTTTCTTATATCGTTCCACATTACGAACTGACCGAAGCTGAACAGACCGATAAAGCTGTACTCGAGGATATTCCAGCCTTTTTTGCCCATTACAGCCTGCCTTACCGTATTGAATACAAGCGGCAGGTCTATTCCGTGCTCGTCCTCGGGCAGAGGGTCAAGCCCGTCTATCGATATTCCGTGATCCTGTCTCAGATATTCTATCAGCGTGATATTCATCTGAGCGTCTTCCTGACGGCTTCTTATTATATAGCCTTTGTCACGGACATTTCTGACGATATCTATAGGTATAAGCACAAGGGGAGCATATCTTGCCTTTTCGGAAAGGTCGCTTTCAAACCACCTGAGAAGTCCGAGTGAGAGGAACAGGGTGTTAGAGCCGTTTTCCTCCATGCTGACCTTTGCCGAGCGGTAAAGTCCCTTCAGCGCCGTTTCAAGCTCCTCTGCGTTAAGAAAAGTCCTTATGCGCTTGTTTTTAAATTCTTCCGATGCGATATTCTTTATGAGATCCTTGTCGTTTTCGATCTCATACATCTTTGCGTCACGCATTGATACCGTCCACTCAGACGGTACTTCCATAATGCGAAAATCCGTTCCGCTTGCAAGCCGGTCTTCAAGCACCGCAAGGTCGTCTGTCATAAGCTGTACGGCGTTTTTCGTCACTCTGAAGTTAAGCAGAGAGTTTCTCAGCGAGAAGTCGAGCAGTTTGCGCTCCCACACTTTCTGCTTTGTAAGCGGTTCATCGGTACCCTGTGCCACCTTGCCGTAAAGCGAAGTATCAAGCTCGGCAGGTGCGCTGAAATCGGCGGTCCCGGCAGGCTCAGAATCGGAATTATCTGCCGTGAGAGCCTGTTCGAGCTTCAGCGGTATAGGTCTTATGCCGCTTCCTCTCGTGCGCCTGATATCTACTGCACAGATAAACTGAGCAGGATCGCTGATATGATCCTTGCCGTGCTTTATTGCCTTGTCAAAGTCTGCCTGTGAGGAAGCAAAGTCGGTACATTCGACCAGCAGAAGCTCCTCTGCCGAAGTCGCTATGCGCTTTTCTATTGCAGAAACATCATCGGTTGCACAGTCGGCAAAGGTTTCTTCTTCAAGATGGCATCCGCAGAATGCGTGACCGTCGGTGAATATTATCAGGGGGTGGAGTCCTACCGCTTCAAGGCAGGAGGCGTAAAGTACCGCAAGGTCAAGGCAGGTGCCCTGCTTTTGCTGTAATACGGTGTGCGGCATTCTTATCTTCTGACCGAGATATTCAAAGCTCGCAGGGGGCATATTGTAGGTTATCTGCCTTGCACACAGTGCGGCATATATTGCGCCCATCTGCTGTTTTACAAAGTTCGGATTCTGCCGCTGATATGCGCTGAATGCGGAAGTATCCGTCCACTTCTGAAGAGTTTGCGAGGCTTCGGCGATCACCTTTGCTATCTCCGGATGATTGGGCGTTACAAAAGCGGCAATCAGCTCAGGTACAAACGAAAGACCGCTCCACTCGTTGTAGGCAAGAAGACTTATAGGTTCGTCCTTGTGATAAAGCTCTTCTTCCGCTTTTGTAAGCGAGAAGCTGACCGTACCCGAAACCGCCTCGGTAAGTGAGAACAGCGTCTCGGTGCTGAGTATTATTCTCAGCGGAGATATCTCTACCGACTGCCCGGCAGGAATAAGATTTATGTCATAGGTGAATGTTTTGGCAAATGCAGGATCGAATGTAATAGTCAGTTTTACATCCGATATGTCTTCATCTCCCTCGTTATTGACTCTGAGGTCTCGTATGAAGGGTATGTAATTTTGCTGCATGGCAAAATTTATCTTCGGGAACATATTGCATCCGATACTGAGAACCGTACTCATAAACACCATCCTTGTTAATTTAAATAGGTATAACCGTATAGTAAGATTATACTACTATATGAAGTTACTGTCAAATAAAAAAGTGGCAGGTGTACGGGAAAATGTACTGCGCCCAAATGCCGTTTCATTTGATTATATTGAAATATTTGGTTGTATGTGATACAATGTTCTCATAGGCAAACAACACAGGCTTATCTATCGCTTCGTTTTATCTCCGCCGTTAACGAATCTGTAAGATAAAACGAACATTTTTAAAGGCGGAACTCGCCGCCGGGCGTACCCGACCGGAATTTGAAAGGAGATTTATATGAGGAACAGAAGTGTTGTCTTTGT
>JAEDNF010000182.1 GCA_016302655.1 Oscillospiraceae bacterium
GCTCTCAGCTACAGCGAAGAATGATTGTCTGTCGTTGCCTTCCACTCTTGCTACAAGATAATACTTGCCGTTATGATAAAGTGCACCGGAATTAAGAACTGCATTTATTCCGAGACGCTCCATAAAGTAAGGGTTAGTCTCGGGGTTCATGTCGTACTTCCAAAAATACGGCGCATGGTCGGCTGTCAGTACAGGGTTTACATATCTGTCGTATATACCGTTGTAGCAGTCCGCAACAGCATTTTCTTTGTTGATGAGACTCTCATACTCATCTATAACTCTTTTTTTGTTTTCTTCAAATAAGCTCATCTAAAAACTTATCCTTTCGGTTTCTTTCGGACAAAGCCGTTATTCTTATTATACTACAGCCCGGTTCAAAAAGCAATACTTTTTCTTAAATTTACTTAAAATATTTTCTTGCGATTAAGTAAATTAATTTCCGTCTTCACGGCTTTCAGATGCCGAATATGTATAGTCGGATATATTATTCTTAAATATCGTGATATATATACCGACACAGCAAAGCGCAAGACACAGGATATTGAACACCATTGCCGTCATAGCTACACCGCTTTCATAGGTTAGTGTAGAGCTTAACTGCATAGCGCTGACAAGGACATTTATAATTGCGGCAATAACAAACGAAACTGCTGCTGAAGGTCTTGCACCTTTCTTTTTCACCGCACAAACGCTTGTGAGTATTGCCATGCCCAGATTCACAAAAAGAACAATAAAAATGATAAGCGTTACAATGAACAGTATTGCCGACTCCGGAAGAACAAAGTCATCAGGCTTTGTCGGATCGGTAATAAAGAACACGGAGCGCAGTAAATCTTTAAGATAAAAAGGGTAGAACGCAAATGTCGCAAGCGCATTGAAATACAAAGCGACTACGCTGTATATTAAAAACAGTTTTCCCTTTTTAAGTTCAAGTAGCTGCTTTTGAAAAAACTCCTGTTCCAGTTTTTCTTTCTGTTCTTTTGTAAGTGTTCCGTCCGGAATGAATGTATCTTGCTGTGCCATTTTTTCTCCGTATGTATCTTATTCGGTTACGGGTTCTTCTTCTTTTTCTTCTTCGGTAGCTTCTTCTGATAAGGTTTCTTCAGAAACTGCGCCGCCGTTTTTGAGAAGGTCGCGTATCTCTGTCAGAAGCTCTATCTGAGGATCGGGCTTAGGCTCTTCTTCTTCCTTAGGTTCTTCTTTTTTCTTTCTCTTAAAGCTGCCGAGCACCTTGATAAGAATGAACACCGAAAGAGCAATAAGCAGGAAGCTGATGACGGAATTGATAAATGCGCCGTAGCCTATTGCAACTTCGGGAGTAATTATTTCGCCTGCTTCGTCTTTAACTGCCGCCTGAAGAATAATCTTTAAATCGGAAAAGTCTATCTGACCTGTAATC
Organism: Oscillospiraceae bacterium; assembly: GCA_016302655.1. GTDB lineage: Bacteria > Bacillota > Clostridia > Oscillospirales > Ruminococcaceae > Ruminiclostridium_E. The sequence continues at coordinate 1,400 of JAEDNF010000182.1, forward strand.
ATACCGAGTGCAGGCATCAGTATATTGTTTACGAGCGATGTTACTATTGCCGTGAATGCAGCACCGACGATCATACCGACTGCCATATCCATTACATTGCCTTTGGAAATGAAATCCTTGAACTCGGTAATGAATTTGATCTTGGTTACTTTTTCAACACCGTGACCGACTGCCTTTAAAGCCTTTGCGTCTGTGATTTTCTTGTGCTCTGTTTTGTTTTCTTTTGCCATATACTTACTCTCCTGTTTTCTCCGGCTGTGAGCCGTCTGGTATATTATCATAGACCTTGATAAGCTCAAAATCTGTCTGACCTAAGTTTACATTGGCGTTTATGCATTTGACACGCACTTTGTCGCCCATAGTATACATAGTTCCGGTCACGCTGTCATAAAGAGCGATTCCGTTGCGTACTTCAAAATAGTTATCCGACAAAGAACGGACATCTATTTTTCCTTCGACAGTATTCGGCAGTTCTACAAACAGACCGCTTCCGAGAACGCCCGAGATAATACCGTCAAACTCTTCACCGATATGATTTTTCATATATTCGGCGGCGTAAAAATCTTCACAGTTTCTTTCTGCCGCAACAGCAGAAAGCTCGGTCTTTGTAGCCTGCGAGGCGGCTCTGACAGAAAAATCACCGTATTTTTTCTTAAGCTTATCTCCGCCCTTTTTAGCAACATAGTCGGTTAATATCCTGTGTATTGAAAGATCGGCATAACGCCTTATAGGCGATGTGAAATGAGCGTATTCCGCTAAAACAAGTCCGAAGTGGCCCAAAGGCTGTTCGGAATATTTTGCCTTAGCCATAGTACGCAGTACGATGCGGTTTATTATAACGCTTCTCGGATCGTCGGAAGTTTTTTCGAGCAGCTTAGCAAATGTCTTTGCGTCTGCCTTTTCATTGATGCCGAGCGGATTTATTCCGAGCGCCTCAAGAGTAGATTTAAGCGACTCAATCTTTTCCGCAGGAGGATTCTCATGCACTCTGTATACAAAAGGAATTTCCTTTTTCATAGCTGTTTTAGCGGCAGAATTGTTTGCCATCAGCATAAATTCTTCAATTATTCCTTCCGATACGCCTTGCACTCTCGGTTTTATGTCAACGCAAATGCCGTTTTCATCGCAGATGACCTTGCTTTCGCTTGACTGTATTTCGGGAGCGCCTCTGTCTTTACGCTTTTTTATAAGAATATCGGCAAGCTCTTTCATAATGGGAATGCAGTCGATAACTTCGGAATATTTCGCTTTTATTGCTTCATTAGCCGTGTTGTCAAGTATAGCATTTACTTCGCTGTAAACACCTTGCACACGGGAACGAATGACAGTCTTTGCAAATTTGTATTTCTTAACGGTACCTTTTTTGGATATTTCCATAATGCAGGAAAAAGCAAGCCTGTCAACACCGGGATTCAGCGAGCATATACCGTTGCTGAGCTCTTTTGGGAGCATAGGGATGACTTTATCTGCAATATAGACGCTCGTTCCTCTTTCAAATGCATCACGGTCAAGAGGAGAGCCTTCGGTAACATAGTGGCTGACATCTGCAATATGAACACCGAGCCTATAGCCCTCTTCAATTCTTTCAACGCTTATAGCATCGTCAATATCCTTAGTATCCGCACCGTCAATAGTGAATATAGGAAGGTTACGCAGGTCGAGTCTTTTTGCCGCCTGCTTTTCATCTATCACAGCGTTAGCATACTGCTTTGCTTGTTCACGGGCTTCGGCGGAAAAATCAACGGGTATATTGTTCTGTATGAGATAAGCTTCAGTAGCAGATTTTGCATATTCGCTCGAACCGAGTGATCTTATTATATCTACGATATGCTCAGAATGATGCTCGCCCCTTTTCCTTATCGAAAACAGAACCTTGTCCCCTTCTTTTATCTGCTCTTTAACCTTCATCACCGAGAGAGGAGGGCAGCCGAGAGTATCGGGAAGGACTTTAAGCTGTATACCTTCTTTAACAATTATTCCGCCGAACAGCTCTTCGGTCTGATCCAGTACGGCAAGAACTTCTGCGGTTGAGCTTCTTTGTTCGGTTTTTTCTGATATTTCCCTGGCAATGACAGTATCACCGGGAACTGCGCCTTTCAGCTTTCCTCCGCTGACAAAACTGTCCTCGCCGGTAATAAGGTTAGTTACAAAGCCGAAAGTGCGTGATAAAGAGGCAACTTTGCCCGAAAATACCGAACGCATATTGCTGATATACAGCTGGTCGCTGTTAGTCCTGAAAATTACCTTGTTGCGAATCATAACCTTAGAGGCATTTTTCAGCTTGTCGATATATTTCTTCGGAAGGTCATTTTTATGTGCTATCTGTTTAATTGTCATTCCGCCGCCGTTTTCAAATAGTGTGGCGATAATAAGAGATTCTAAATCCAATTGTTAGTCCTTTCTCATTTGTGAATTAACACATCCCTGCAATGTTCCTTAACATTGCTCAGACTGTCGATAAACCCACGCACCGCAAAAATGCAAGGTCTTTTTCATTTTTGTTCAATTATTTACGGTTTTCAGAATAATAGTTTTGTAGAGCCGAAAACGGCTCTACAAAAGCATTTTTGCTTACTTCTGTCAAATTGTGAACGCTTTGTGGC
>JAEDNF010000183.1 GCA_016302655.1 Oscillospiraceae bacterium
CCCAAAAAGCTTCCGTTAAAACCCGCCGTTTCGATATCTACGCATAGATACTACTTTTCAAAAGGCGGAACTGTCAGCGGCGACTCGCCGCTTAATATTTGCGGAAGCTTTGAACTGCTATCATAGCAAGCGCAGAAGCTGTGTTGTACAGCGTAATTACGCTCGGTGTAAGCAGATTCATTTGCCTGAGCAGTACCATCACAAGTACAAGAAGAAGACCGAGTGCAGAAGTGCCCAGCATTATAGCGTGCGACATTGCAAAATCACGCACCAGCTTCTTAGCCGCCATAACGCCTCTTGCAAACGATGTGAATGTTCCGCTGCAGGAAAGCGAGCCGCTTCCTCTTGAGGTATACTTTGTACATTCGCCAAACTCCTCGTGAGCCTCGTGAGGAAGGATCTTTATAAGAGAAGCGTCAAGCTCATACAAATCTGCGATATTCTCTACAGTAACAAGCGAGTCTGTGGTGTGAACAAGCACCGTAATACCCTTTGCCTGAAGTGCTTTAAGAGTCGATTTTATCTCGGGGTTCGGCGTCATGCTGATAACGAACATAGCTACCACCTCGCCGCTTACTGCAAGATAAACAGGCTCATAACCTTCGGGGCAGTATTTCTGCTCGTTTTTCTTATTCGGCAGATCGATGTTGTGCATCTGCATAAGCGCTCTGCCGCCGAGCATAACTCTCTTTGTGCCTATCCAGCCCGTAACACCGCAGTTATCCTCATAAATGCAGTTGTCTACCTTCTGTAAAAGCTCCTTGTTGCCCAGAGTCATATCATAGAAAGGATAAGACAGAATACCGTCGGTATGAATAGCAAGGCTTGCCGCCATAAGTATTACTTCATCAACGCTGGTTTTCACTACCGAGTTTTTCTTCTGCCAGCGCTTGAGCTTAACCACCTGAACACTTCCTGCAGGGAAAAGCGATTTAGCGTCTACCATAACCGTGTTAACATCTGCAAACTCTTCTGCGGAGTCGTATCCCAGTAATACAGCGTTGCATTCATTCAGCTTTTTTGAAGCTCTGGCAAGAGGTCTGTTCACAATAAGCAAAAGTGAGAACGGCTCTACAATTGAGAATGCGGCTACTGCGGCAGTTATTGCCCAGCACAGCTGATTCTCTGCACCGGATGTAGGAAATTCGCTTCCGAAAGGATTGATATAAGCAAGCACTCCTGCAACCACAGCAGCTACCGCACCTGCAATAACCAGCTTTATTGACATCCTGTCCGCTTCATCATCACAGTAGCTTGAGCGCAGAAAATCTGTAAGAAATTCCGTCTTGCGCATAGCAGCTATAACAGGGAGCCTGTCGTTTACTGCTCTTGTAAGGGCAGATACTTTTTCCTCGCCATCTATAAGCTGGGCGTAATATTTCTGACTGTCGCCCGATACGAACTTGAAATTCCGCTTAGCACGGGATATCATATACATCTTGCCTATAGTATTGAACATCAGTCCGACCAGCGCCGTAGAAATGTATATATACGAATGACGAACCGTTACCGACTGAACATCAACAAGAGAAATTACACCGCCTATAATTGCAAGCGCCGATACAGCGGCGCATACCGAGTCGCAGTCCGCCTTTCCTTTTACCAGCTTGATAATACCGTTGCTTATAGCTGTGGAGCATACAGCAAAACCGAGCACTCCGAGCACAAGCGTGATAAACATCATTGAATTAACATCGCCGTTTAACCTGACAAAGTTGAACTCATTGCCGATTTTCAGAGCGTCAAACAGCTGAAAATCATTGAAAGCGCTTATCAGCACGCTGAAAAGCGTAATAACCGATAATATTCCAAGCCTGATTTTAAGTCCCTTATGGCTCGCACACAGGTCAGCCCATATCTGTCCCGTGCTGTCGTAATCGTCAAATTCTTCTTCCTCACGGGGCTGTTCTTCTTCAATTTCATCCTCGTCTTCAAGTACAAAATCCTTGATTTTGCGCTTTTTAGCCGCCGCAAGCTCAGCCTGCTTTTCTTCTTCTATCACAGGATTTTCAGAAGTTATCGAGCCGGTAGCCTCGATTATCTGTTTCTGATAATCTATATTCAGAGGATGAGGGAGCGCAGGCTTATCGCCCTTAAGAGCGTTGAGCGTTATCGTGCGGTGAGCCTTGACATTCTCACTGCGCTGCTGAGCAAGATTGCGGTTCAGCTTTTCTATCAGACCGTCGGTGGTTTTTTTGCCGTGATATTCTTTTACAGGCGCGTCGTCGGCGTCTTCGGTTTCACTGTCGGAAACATCTGCCGTATCGCCCAGTTTAGTGCCTAACGAGGACTCCTGTGCAGCTATGTTCTTTAAATCGTCGCCTGCTATACCCTGAGTGTTTCCTGCATACATTCCGCTGAGCTCGGCAACCGATACAAGCTCTTTTTCCTTTACCTGCTCTATTACCTTTTCTTTGACCTCAAGCGGATTAACAAGCGCAAGCATATCGTCGGGGTCTGTGTTTTCTCTCTCGGCCTTTAGCATCATTCTGCGCTTTTCTTCGTCGCTGACTATTTCCTTGCGTACCTCATATACAGGCTCGGCAGGCTTTTCTTCTGACACAGCGGCAGGCTTTTCCGCCTTTTTTGCGGCTTCGTTGTCAGCCTTACGCTTAGCTATATCGATCTCGCTGCTTTCATCGGAAACCTCGAAGTTATCACGCTCTTTGAGCACCCTGTCTACAGGCGTAAATTCTCCCGTCAGCTCTCTTATATCCTCGGATGAAGAAGCCGATTCGGCGTACTTAAGAGTTTCGGCAGGCTCGTAGCTTTCCTCGGCAGAAACTCCGGCTGTATCGTCATCTTTTGTGCTTTCGCTAATGCCCAGTCCCTCGATTATAGAAGTAGCGGATATATCGTAAGAACTGCTCTTCTCCGCTTCGCTTTCGCTGTCGGCGTATGAGCTTTTATTTCCGTTTTTCTTAGCGTCAAGCTCCGCTAAAATATCATCTATCGAATAATCAGCCATATATCAAGCATCCTTTCGTTTTTATCTGTCCCTTTTATGCTCCGTCATTTTCTGTACTTTACCGCTTCATACATCAGTATACCTGCGCATACCGACGCATTGAGTGAATTGACTTTTCCGAACATCGGCAAAGACAGCACTACATCGCAGTTTTCACGCACGAGCTTTCCTAAACCGAAGCCCTCGCTTCCGATAACAAGCGCTATTGCACCCGACAGGTCGGCTTTATCGATCGGCGTTCCGTCAGCCTCTGCGCCGTATACCCATACTCCGTGTTTTTTCAGCGTCTTTATCGTATCAACAAGGTTTGATACACGGGCTATCTTCACCCATGCCGCCGCCCCTGCGGAAGTCTTGAACACGGTACTGTTTACCGCAGCGCTTCTTCTCTTAGGAATTATTACGCCGTCTGCTCCCGACGCCTCAGCGGTACGGATTATCGCACCGAGATTGTGAGGGTCCTGTATCTCGTCACAGATTATGATAAACGGCGGTTTTCCCTTTTTTTCGGCATTTTCTAAAATATCATCGACAGTACAATAAGTAACCGCCGACATCACAGCCGCTGTACCGCCGTGCTTATCACCGCACATAGCCTTCAGCTTGTCCTCGCTGACATCTTTAATAACTATTCCCTGCTTTTTTGCAAGAGCGACTATCTGATTCATACCCTGTGCATTTTTCAGCAGGTATACCGTATCTATCGGTCTCTCGGCTTTAAGAGCCTCTGTTACGGCATTCTTTCCGTATATTATCTCTTCTTTTGAAGTTGCTTCCATCATTCTACCTCTCGTATCTGCATACAGATATGCAGATTAATTATAACACAAAGCGCTGTATTTTGCAAGTCGGATGAGAAAACAGGGATATCTTTCACGAGGTTTTCATATTCAGTCCGATTTTCGTATAAAAAATGCCGCCGTAAAAACGGCGGTCAGTTTGTCGATAAACCTCTTTGTAGACAATAAATGGGGCGTTTAGTGTTGTTTGCTTAGTTGGTTTTGCATCGTGCAAAACTTTG
>JAEDNF010000007.1 GCA_016302655.1 Oscillospiraceae bacterium
TCCTTGCATAAGCCTCGAGGGAGAAAACTAAAGGGGAGAGGGGAGCGAGCCCCCTTTCCCCTTTAGGTGTCTCCCGCGATACAGACACTAAGTGTATCGATTGGTATAGCGTACCCGCTTATAGCTAAGCGTTCCACTTGCAGCACAATCTCGCTACCAACTTTTTGCGGTATGAGGATACTGCTTCCGCAAATATTTCACCGGAATATTTGCGGAGATGAAAAAGCATTTCGGGCAAAGTTAAAGGGAAACTTTTTTCGTGAAAAAGTTTCCCTTATACCCTTCAAAAATCGTTTTGTCTAAGACATTTCGCTCTCTGAGGAGAGCGACCAAAGGCGCCGCCTTTGGAAACTGCCACCTTTTGTAAAAGGTGGACGAAAACTTTCGTTTTCGCACTCCAAGCACTTTCGTTAATATCTGCCGTTAATCAAACTAGCGCAACGCAGTTACATATCAAAAGGCGGAATTGTCAGCGCCGACTCGGCGCCTTATCTTCTCTTATTTCCTCTTATAATCACACCAATTATGTAAGGTCCCGTATTGCTTGCAACTGCCGCACCTGCTATGCTCTGCATCTCGGGCGGTCTGCCGACCTTTGCCGTGTACTGCTTTATAAATTCATCCTCAAGCTCGGTTACGCTTGTGCGGAGTATCTCCCAGGGCGTTTCGGGTATGGCACGCTGAGAGATATACTCTACGGCGTCTGCTATGGCATTCTTTTCGCCCCGTGATTTTTTTACGACTTCGCTCTCACCGTCTATAAGCGAAATAAGCGGTTTCAGTCCCATAAGCTCGCCTAAGAATGCGGCGGCGGCATTTATTCTGCCCGACTTTTTCATGTGGCGCAGATTGAAGCCGATGATATATATTTCGCAGTTGTTGAACATATCGGTGAGATATGCTACAACATTATCCACGCTCTGACCTGCCGCAAGCTTTTTCGCCGCCTCAATAATGGGATAGCCGTAGCCGAGAGAATAGCAATGGCTGTCAAGTATCTCGATACGCATTTTTGCCATCTCGGGATGCTCAGCAAGCATATTCTGCTTTGCAAGAACGGCGTTTTCGTAGGTCTTTGAGCCGGTCGAGTTGATGATAGTGAATATTATAGCGTCATAGCCTTCGTTATAATACTTCTCGATCTTCTCTTCAAAGCGCATTACCGTTATCTGCGAGGTCTTGGGCAGATATTCGGACTTGTCTATCATATCAAGAAACTCCGCCGCCGTGAAGTCAACACGCTCTTTGAGACTCTCGTTGCCAAGCGTGATGTCAAACGGCATTATATCTATGCCGTAGCGCTCCTCGTCCTCGGGGGTAATGTCGCTTGCGCTGTCGGTGATAAGTTTTACTTTCATTTTCTTGTTCCTTTCCGTGTTTTTATTTTATTCGGCGTTGCTCCAATCGTATTTTGTAAGCGAACCGTAGTTTTGAAGCTCGGGAAAACCCCATTGCCGCAGTACCTCGTATGCGCCTATCGCAACGCTGTTTGAGAGATTAAGGCTTCTCATCTCATTTGCCATAGGTATCCTTACGCAGTGCTGTTTGTTTTTAAACAGCAGTTCTTCGGGAAGTCCCTTATCCTCTCTGCCGAATACTATGTATGTTTTATCCCTGTACTGCACATCGCAGTAGGTATTTCTGCCCTTTGTGGTGAAGTAGAAAAATTCACCGCCGCTGTTCTTATTAAAAAAGTCGTCAAGCCCGTCATAATAGGTGATATCAAGATAATGCCAGTAGTCAAGCCCTGCGTGCTTCAGCTTCTTGTCATCGACCTGAAATCCCATCGGCTTTACTATATGCAGTCTTGCGCCCGTCACCGCACAGGTGCGTGCTATGTTTCCCGTATTCTGCGGTATCTGCGGCTCGACAAGAACAATATTCAGTTCCACTTAAAACTCATTCCTTATAGATTTTTATGCCGTACATCCTGTTTGCCGCAGATAAAGAACCGATCTGCTCCCCGGCTTTCAATGCTACGCTGTTTGTTATTGATTTGCGGTCATCGTCGGTGATCCCGTTGTCAAACTTTACGATTATGCCCGTGTCGCCGCCTGATTTTACAAGCTCCGCTGTTTTCTCTACAGTATTTTCGGAGTTGTCGCTTATAACAATGTCTATATTATCGGACAGCAGGCTTTTTTCGGTCTTCGGGCATCTGTTTGCAAATTCATCGCCGAACGTAAAGCTGTCGGAAGCTTCTTCCCACGACATACCAAAATAGAAAGCAGGCTTGAAACCTTTTTCAAAAACTATGCTGTCTGCGCTTGCGTCAAAGTAATAATATTCGCCGTTAAGCTTTGCAAGATTTATCGTGTGTCCGTTGTTGCTCTCGTTGTCGGTGCCGTTAGCAGAGGTCGTTTCTATCCCTGCCATATTGAACAGCATAGTCACTGTATCGGCATAGCCGTCGCAGATAGCTTTTCCATCAATCAGAAGGTCAGCCACAGGCACATTTCTCGTGCTGTAGTCCTCACGCTGATAGCTTGCGTTGGTAGCTACATAATTATAAAGATACCGTGCCTTTTCTGCGTCGGTGTCACATTCATCGGGAATAGAAGCTATTACCGATTTAGCCTTTTCGTAAGCGGCTTCACGGCGGGACTTATACTCTTCTCCGAAAGTCTCAAATTGCAGATGATAAAACGATTTTCCGACAAATTGATTCTCGGATACCGTGAGGCGGTTGTCTGTCGTGTAGTTGTGCGCTACAAACGGACTGTCACAGCTTAAAAATGTAATCACATATTCAAGCTCTTGTGCCTTGTCAAAGCTTCCGCCGCCGAATACATCTTCCGGCAGAAATATATCACTGTAGCCGTTTTCGCTTGCATACATCACCGCATTGTAGATATATGTTTCGTTTTCGCTTAGCTGTGCCTTGAAATATCCCGTCATTGTGTCGGCATATCTCGATTCGTACTCCAGAACCTCTTCCTTGCCGAGCGATATCGTACCGTCTGCGGAAATTGACGAGTCGTTGCCGAAATAATACAGCGTGTTGCTTGCGGATATGTCAAAGTACGGCAGGATAAATACCGCCGCCGCAACCGCCGCAGACGGTACAAGTACCGCCGCCGCAACAGAGCCTATAACTTTGCCTTTGCTCATATCAAAGCTCCGCTTCGGCATGGCGTGTCACATGACAGCCGATATTTACCGCAACGGGAAGTCCGGCAATATGCGTGGGGTGCTGTTCGATATTAACATACAGTGCCGTTACCGTACCGCCGAAGCCCTGAGGGCCTATGCCGAGCTTGTTTATCTTTTCAAGCATCTGCGCTTCCATATCTGCATAAAGGGGTTTCGGATTTCTGATATTCAGGTCTCTGCAAAGCGCCTTTTTTGCAAGCAAAGCGGACAGCTCAAAGTCGCCGCCTATGCCTACTCCCACCGTTATCGGCGGACAAGGGTTACTTCCCGCTTTTGATACGGTATCCACTACAAAGTCGATAATGTCATCTTTTGTCGCTGAAGGAGTGAACATCTTAAGAGCGCTCATGTTCTCGCTTCCGAAGCCCTTGGGTGCAACCATGATATGCACCTTGTCTCCGCTTACTATCGATGTATGTATAATAGCAGGGGTGTTGTTGTTTGTGTTCTTGCGCTGGAGAGGGTCTTCAACTACCGACAGTCTCAGCTTGCCGCCGACATAACCGTCGGCAACGCCCTCGTTAATTGCAGTTACAAGGTCGCCGTCCGTAAAGTGTACCTCCTGACCGACTTCAAGGAAGATAACAGCCATGCCCGTATCCTGACATATCGGCACTTCAAGCTCTTTTGCACAGTCGATATTTCTTACTATATCGCCAAGCACCTGTTTTGAAAGCTCGCTTTTCTCACAGCCGATGCAGGAATTTATCTTTTCCTTCATTCCGTCGGGAAGATACAGATTAGCACTTATACAGAGCTTCTCTACCGTTTTTTTAACTTCGTTGACGCTTATTTCACGCATAATATCCCTCCAAGCCTGTTATATAATTCTGCCGTCTGCAATTACGATATCGGGAACATCCGCAACCGACAGAGGATCGCCGCTGTATATTACTATATCGGCGTCTTTGCCCGGTTCAATAGTGCCTACCCTGTCGGCTATCCCTGCGATCTCAGCCGGATATACCGTGATAGCTTTAAGAGCCTCTTTTCTGTCAAGTCCGCCTCTTACCGCAAGACCTGCACAAAGCGGCAGGTATTGCTCGGGTACAACGGGGTGGTCGGTGCACAGACACACAGGAACGCCCGCCTTGTTAAGTTCGGCGGCTGTCGTTATCGTGTGGTTGCGAAGCTCGGGCTTGCACCTCTCGCTTATTATAGGGCCTACCACCGTGCGAGCGCCGTCTTCTTTAAGCTCGTCTGCTATAAGATGTCCTTCTGTCGCATGGATAATAACATAGTCTATATCAAACTCTTTGGCAAGCCTTATCGCCGTGAAGATATCGTCTGCCCTGTGAGCATGGAAATGCGCAGGAATTTCGTGCCGAAGAAGCGGCAGAAGAGCCTCGCACTTTGCGTCGTACTCGGGACGGTCGCTCTCTTCATCTGTGCCGATGGAGTTTTCATATTCTTCCATATCTTCAAGATAGCGTTTTGCTTTGTACAGCTGTTCACGGATAATTGCGGCGGTAGCCATACGGGTTACCGGTGCGGTGTCCTTATCCTTATAGACATTTTTCGGATTTTCGCCGAGTGCAAATTTTATAGCGACAGGCGCTTTTATTATGCGCTTGTCGATGCGCTTTGAGCCGGCGGTTTTCATAGCGATGAACGCTCCGCCTATCGGATTTGCACTGCCCATTCCGCATACTACCGAAGTAACGCCTGCCTTAGCCGCCTCTTCAAAACAGCGGTCGCAGGGATTTATCATATCTATCGCACGAAGGTGAGGAGTAGACGGATCGGTGTCCTCGTTTCCGTCGTCGCCCTCAAAGGCTAAGCCGTCCTCCCATGCGCCTATATGGGTGTGTGCGTCGATAAATCCGGGATAAGCGGTTTTTCCTTCTGCGTTTATATCTTCCGCAGACGGTGTGAAGCCGATAAGTTCGGACATATCTCCCACCGCTTTTATTTTACCGTTTTCGATAAGGATAAATCCGTTGTTATAGTCTTTATCCGTCATAGTGATCACGGATGCGTTGTAAATGTACATATTTATCCTTTCAGCTTGTTGTGAGTTTTTGTGTCAAGCTCGATTAGCTTTATTATCTCGGCGGCAATCTGCCTGTCGGATGTATTTGCGTTTATTTCATAGGTGCTGTTTTTTCTGTATATCGGCAGTCTCGTGTCGTAGATCTCTCTGAGCTTTTCTACTGTATTATTGACTACAAGAGGGCGGTTTGTATCGTCCTTTATGCGCTGATAGCAGGTTTCAAACGAGGCGTTCAGAAAAACTACAATGCCCTTGTCTCTTGCAAATTCGGCAGTAGCGTCTCTCAGCATTGCGCCGCCGCCTGTCGCCACTATCGTTCTGCCCTTGAAGTTTTTTATATACTGCGCTTCAAGGTCTCTGAAATAAGGCTCTCCCTTTGATGCGAAAATCTCGGGTATAGTCATCTTCTGCTTATCGACTATATACTTGTCAAGGTCGATAAAGACCGCACAGCATTCTTTTGCCAGCATTCTGCCTATATGGCTCTTACCGCAGCCCATAAAGCCGCAAAGATATACCGGCCGCATTATACAAGCCTCATCATTTCATCCGAGATCGCCTGTACCTGCTGTGCCGTATATTCCGCACCGCTCCATATTGTATGAGCGACCGCCGCCTGCCATACAAGCATCTGCATACCGCCGCTTACCTTTGATACGCCCTTTTCTTTCATCATCTTCATAAGCTTTGTTTCGGCAGGATTATATATAAGGTCGAAAAAGCCGTTTGCCGTGATGTGAGAGAGCGCCTCGTCTGTCAGAGGGCTTGCGTCGGTATTGGGGTACATTCCGACAGGAGTAGCGTTTACCACAAGGTCAAAAGCTCCGTTTATATCGCTTAGCAGGCAGTGCTTTACTTCTGCGCCGTAATTTGCCTTTATCTCTTCTGAGAGTGCGGCGGCAACAGGCATATCCGCTTCTCTTACCGCTATAGTCAGCTTACCGCCCTGACGCACGGTCTCTATTGCTATCATTCTGCCGACTCCGCCGCAGCCGAGCATAACTACCTCGTTGCAAAGAGTCATACCCATAGCTTCTATCGCCTTTGTAAAGCCTGTGCAGTCGGTGTTGTAGCCTGTCGAAACGCCGTTTACGGTAGCAATGCAGTTTACGCTGTTATAGCGCTTTGCGGTGTCGTCAAGCCTGTCGCACATCTTTATAATATCTATCTTGTAGGGGATGGTTATATTGAAGCCTGCAAGGCTTTTGAAATAAGAAAAACTGCTCTCCAACTTTTCGGGCGGAGTGTCGAGTATCTCATACTTAGCAGGCTCGTTTGAAAGTTCAAACAGTCTTGCGTGTATCTGAGGGGAAAGGGTATGTCCCAAAGGGTGTCCCAGTATACCGAAAACGGGTACATTGTTTGTCATTGTGATTGCTCCTTTTCGGCGGAGTTTTGCTTTTTGCTGAGTTCTATCCTGCCGCCGATGAATTTTATTGCCGTGACCGAAATCAGACCACAGCATATACCGAGCACTATTCCGCCCAGTACATCCGACGGATAGTGAACATAAAGGTACATTCTTGAAAATGCGACTGCCGCCGCATAGATATACGCCGCAATACCGAGTTTCTTATGCAACAGAAATATTGCAGTTGCCGCCGCAAAGCACAGCGCCGTGTGACTTGACGGGAACGAAAAGCCCGACGGGGCTTTTATAATAAGGTCTACCGAACCGTTTATCATAAAGGGACGGGGACGGCAGATGATATTTTTGAGTGCAAGCTCGCCCAGAATCAGCGTAAGCGCAGAGGATATCAGCATTGCTACGCCCGTTTTTCTCATATTCTTAATGAACATCATAATGATAAAGGCGAGGATGAGCGATATGCCGTATTCAACGCTGTAGGTAACAAGCTTCATTATAACATCGGCAACGGGATTTGCGAGTGTGTGACGGATAAAGTCAAGCACCGACAGATCAAGCGCCGTTATACTCTCGGGCAGCATCAGAGTTCAGCCGCCCCTGCAAGCGTGTCTGCGTTCTCAACATTTACAGCCGTAACGCCGTCAAGCGTCTTCTTTACAAGCCCTGTCAGCACCTTGCCCGGACCCAGCTCGATGAATGTATCATATCCGTCGTTTGCTATAGCGGCAAGCTCCGAGGTGAACTTAACCGGCGAGCAGATATGCTTTGCAAGATATGAGGGCATATCCGAAAAATCGGTAAGCTCATTGCCGTATACATTGCAGTAGAACTTAAGAGCAGGTGCATTGAAAGGTATGCCCTTTGCCTTTTCGATAAATTCTTCCGATGCGCTCTTCATAAGCTCGGAGTGGAATGCCGCAGATACCGCAAGCGGCACTATACGCTTTGCGCCCTTTGCGCTAATAGCCTCTTTTGCCTTTTCTATTCCGGCAACGGTTCCTGCAATGACCGTCTGTACGGGAGAATTGTAGTTTACGGGAGTTACATAGTCGCCGCCGCTTACTATCTCTTTGCAGGTATCCTCTATGACATCGGCTTTAAGTCCGAGAACTGCCGCCATGCCGCCGGGATTTGCCTGTGCGGCTCTGTCCATTGCTTCGCTCCTGTATTTTATCGCTCTGAAGGCATTTTCGTAAGTCAGCATACCGCTTGCCGCCATAGCCGCATATTCACCCAGAGAGTGGCCTGCAACGGCTGACGCCTCTATTCCTTTTGACTTTGCGGCCTCAAGAGCCATAAGCGACATTGCGAGTATGGCAGGCTGTGAAACTATCGTGCGTGAAAGCTCTTTTTCATCGCCGTCAAATATTGCGGCGGCAAGATCGAATCCGAGTATATCACTGCCCAGCTCCATTACCTTTGCACATTCGGGGATAGTATCGTAAAACTCCTTGCCCATGCCTTTATACTGAGAGCCCTGTCCCGAGAAAAGAAATATCGTTTTTGCCTTATCAGCCATTTTTGCTTCTCCTTATTGGTATAATTTGTTATATATTGCAGAAATTCTGAAATATATCTTTCGATTTTACTGTCTTGCGGTACAAAAAAGCAAATAATTATTGACAAACAGTACCGAAATAGAGTAAAATGAAATATAAGACGGTTTGTTGCTATAGGGGAAACTATGCCCTTATGCCGACTAAATCCGCAGTTACTGATTTATTATACAACAAAATGCGAATAAAATCAATATTTAATATATATAAATAAGCGGCGGCGTTAAAGCCGCTCGGAAGGAAAAGGATATGAACGGAATAACTATACTGGGTACGGGAGAATACACTCCCGAGGTAGTAGCCACAAACGAGATGTTCACAAAGTTCATCGACACCACTGACGAATGGATATCTACAAGGACGGGCATCCGTGAAAGACGCATAAGCCCCGATAAACCGAACTTTATAATGGCGGCTGAAGCGGCAAAGCAGGCTCTCCAAAACGCAGGAAAGACAGCGAAAGATATCGACTGCATAATCGTTTCTACCTGCTCACCCGATTTTTTCTATCCCAATACGGCGTGTCTTGTGCAGAATATCATCGGCGCACAGCCCTGTGCCTGCATGGATATCAACACCGCCTGCACGGGATTTATCTCGGCTCTTGATGTAGCGAGAACCTACCTTGAAACAGACACTTACAAGACGATTCTCGTAATAGCAAGCGAACGCCTTACAAGCCAGATAGACTACACCGACAGAGGAAGCTGTATATTATTCGGCGACGGCGCAGGTGCGGTAGTTGTGGAAAAGGGCGAAGGCAAGGAATATTACAGCCATTCGGGTGCTGAGGGCGATATGCTCCAGAACCTGTACTGCAAGACCTATTATGACAGAAACAACCCCTTCTTTAAGGGCGATGACTGCCTTAAGGATATAATCGACACTCCGAACAAGGAGCGTTATTTACAGATGGACGGCAAGGCGGTATATAAGTTTGCGGTTGACGCAATGGCAAACGCTGTTGAGTATGTATGCTCACATTCGGGCATTTCGCTTGACGATATCGACCTTGTTATACCTCATCAGGCGAATATCAGAATAATTCAGTCGGCGCTGAAGAAGATGGAAGTAGACCTTGACAAGGTTTACACCAACCTTGAGACTCACGGCAACACCTCAAGCTCCTGCATACCTATGTGCCTTGCAGAGCTTGATAAGCAGGGCAGACTGAAGCGTGGAATGAAGATATGCCTTGTCGGCTTCGGCGCAGGGCTTACCTACGGTGCGACAATATTCGAGTATTAAGTACAGCGAAAGGAAAGTAAAAATAATGGAAACAAGGATAACTAAGTTACTCGGCATAGAGTACCCCATTTTTCAGGGCGGTATGGCGTGGATCGCCGAAAGCACACTTGCGGCGGCTGTATCAAATGCAGGCGGCGTGGGTATAATCGCAGGCGGCTCTGCTCCCATTGACTATCTGAGAGAACAGATAAGAAGAGCAAAGTCCCTTACCGACAAGCCCTTCGGCGTTAATATAATGCTGATGAGCCCCAATGCCGACGATCTGGCACAGCTCGTTATCGACGAGAATGTACCTATGATAACAACAGGCGCAGGCAACCCCGGAAAGTATATGGAAGCGTGGAACAACGCAGGCATAAAGGTGATCCCCGTAGTTCCCAGCGTAGCTCTTGCAAAGAGAATGGAAAGAAGCGGTGCTTCCGCTGTTATAGCAGAGGGTACTGAGTCAGGCGGACATATCGGCGAGAATACTACAATGTGCCTTGTTCCCCAGGTAGTTGACGCTGTATCTATCCCAGTTATCGCCGCAGGCGGCATAGCAGACGGCAGAGGCATTGCCGCAAGCTTTATGCTCGGCGCTGAGGGCGTTCAGGTCGGCACAAGATTCCTTGCCGCAGAAGAATGTCAGATACACCCGACATATAAACAGCTCGTTGTTGATGCAAAGGATACCGACAGCATAGTAACCGGCAGATATACCGGTCACCCCTGCCGCAATGTCAAGACAAAGTTCTCTAAGAAGCTGGCAAGCGGCGAAGCAAACGGCACGATAACTCCCGACGAGTTTGAGCAGATAACGCTCGGTTCACTGCGCAAGGCAGTACAGGACGGAAACCTTGACGAAGGCTCGTTCTTATGCGGAGCTATAGCAGGTATGGTAAAGAAGGTACAGCCTGCAAAGGAAATAGTTGAAGAAATGTTCGCAGAGGCTGAAAAGCTGCTGAACAGATAACGATAAAAACAAAGGAGAAAATAAATGGCAACTGCTATCATCACAGGCTCCGCAAGAGGAATAGGCGCGGCAATAGCACTGCGTCTTGCAAAGGACGGCTACGACATAGCGCTCAACGATATTGCGGAAAGCTGCTTTGAGAACAACGACATTATGGACAGGATAAAGGCTCTCGGCGTAAAGTGCGAAAAGTACATAGCCGATGTGTCTAAGTACGATCAGTGCGAGGCTTTTGTAAAGAATGTCAAGGCTGATTTCGGCAGTATAGATGTTCTTGTCAACAACGCAGGAATCACCCGTGACGGACTTATTGCAAGAATGAGCGAGGAGAACTACGACCTTGTTGTTGCGGTAAATCAGAAGAGCGTGTTCAATATGACAAAGTTCGCAGGCTCGGTTATGATGAAACAGCGCAGCGGCAGAATAATAAATCTTGCAAGCGTAGCAGGACTTTACGGCAACGCAGGACAGATGAACTATTCCGCTACAAAGGCGGCTATAATAGGTATGACAAAGACTACCGCCAAGGAGCTCGGTTCGAGAAATGTAACCTGTAACGCAGTAGCTCCCGGATTTATAAAGACAGCTATGACCGACGCTCTGCCCGATGAGGCAAAGCAGGCAATACTCGGTATGATCGCTATGAAGAGATACGGCGAGGTAGACGAGATAGCAGGCGTTGTATCGTTCCTTGCGTCGCCTGACGCAAGCTATGTTACCGGACAGGTAATAGAGATAAGCGGCGGCTTATCGATGTAAGACGGATATCCACGAAAGGAAATATAAAAATGAGCAGAGTTGTAATCACCGGTGTGGGCGTAGTCAGCCCTATAGGAAATACCAAAGAAGATTTCTGGAACAGCCTTCTGGAAGGAAAGCACGGCTTCACGCTTGAGCAGTGGTTCCCCGGACAGAGCGATGAGCTTAATGTAAAGGCTTCCGTAAAGGACTTCAGCGCAGACGACCTTTTCGACAAGAAGGAGCTTCGCCGTACCGATATACTGACGCAGTATGCGGTGTATGCGGCTGACAGAGCGTTAAAGGATGCGGGAACGGATTTCAAGGATCTCGATCCTTACAGATGCGGAGTTATCATAGGCTCGGGTATCGGCGGTATGGAAACTACTCAGGAAGAAATGCTCGCATATCACAATAAGGATAAGGGCAACAAGAGAGTATCGGTATTCACTATCCCCAAGATGATAGGTAATATGGCGGCAGGCACAGTCGCTATACGCACAGGCTTCAAGGGCGTAAACTACTGCACAGTATCGGCTTGCGCCAGCGGCACACACGCAATCGGCGAAGCGTTCCACGCTATAAAGCACGGATATATGGATGTTGCCATTGCAGGCGGAACCGAAAAGTGTTCAATAGGCTTTGCTTATGCAGGCTTCAACAATATGCACGCTATCACAAAGTCAACAGATGTTGACAGAGCAAGCATACCGTTTGACGCTGAGAGAAGCGGCTTTGTATTAGGCGACGGAAGCGGTATTGTTATTCTTGAAGAATACGAGCACGCTAAGGCAAGAGGTGCAAATATCTACGCAGAGATAGTCGGCTACGGCGCTACCTGCGACGCATATCACGAGACCAGCCCCGATCCCGAGGGCAAGGGCGGTGCAAAGGCTATGGAGCTTGCGGTTAAGGAATCAGGCAGAGCGCCCGAAACCTTCAATTATGTAAATGCTCACGGCACTTCCACTCCGATAAACGACAAGACCGAAACAGCGGCAGTTAAGCTTGTATTCGGCGAACACGCAAAGAATATGGTTATCAACTCTACAAAGTCTATGACGGGACACCTGCTGGGTGCCGCAGGCGGCGTTGAGGCGGTAGCCTGTGCGCTTCAGATAAAGAACGAGAAGGTTCACCGCACTCTCGGACTCAAGGTTGCCGATCCCGAATGTGACCTTGACTATGTACCCGAGGGAACAAGAGATATGAAGATAACAGGCGCACTCAGCAACTCGCTGGGCTTCGGCGGACACAATGCTTGTCTTGCATTTGCTCCCGTAGAGGAATGAGAACATATAAAGAAAGGTTAACGGAATATGCAGTTTGAAACGAATGCACTTACCGATGCGGTAAAAGAATTCATCGGTATCATGAAGGACAGCGGCCTGTCCTATATGTATGTGAAGAATGACAAGTTCGAGCTTGAGCTGGGACAGAAGAATCCCCCTCCTGCTCCCCCTATGATGCCTGCTATGCCGCCTATGGCAGCAGCTCCTGCCGCACCCACGGCTTCCGCTGCTGAGCAGCAGCCTGCACAGGCGCCTGCAAAGAGCATAAAGAGCCCCATTGTAGGTACATTCTACTCTGCCCCCTCCCCCACAAAGCCGCCCTATGTAAAGGTCGGAGATAAGGTAAACGAGGGCGACATCGTGTGCATCGTTGAGAGCATGAAGGTTATGAACGAGATACAGGCGGATATCTCGGGTACGGTAGCTTCTATCGCCGTAAAGGACGGAGAGGCTGTTGAGTTCGGTCAGCCGCTGATAATAATAGAATAACGGAGGACTGAAAATGGCACTGATGAATAAAGAGCAGATAATGGAGATAATCCCTCACAGAGATCCCTTTCTGCTGATAGATACGATTGAAGAGATGGAACCCGGTCAGCGTGTTGTCGCTACAAAGTTTATGAACGAGGACGAGTTCTGGTTCAAGGGACACTTCCCCGGTTATCCGGTAGTACCCGGCGTACTTATGCTTGAGATGCTTGCACAGGCAGGTGCGGTAGCAATGCTCGCTCTGCCCGAGAACAAGGGTAAGATCGGTTTGTTCGGCGGCGTTAAGGAAGCAAAGTTCCGCAGACAGGTAGTGCCCGGCGATCTGCTCAGACTCGAAGTTGAAATTATCAAAGTCAAGGGACCTATCGGTGTAGGCAAGGCTCTTGCAACGGTAAACGGTGAAAAAGCGGTATCCGCAGAGATCACCTTTGCTATCAAATAACGGAAGGCGAACCCTGTATGTTCAATAAGATTCTCATCGCCAACAGAGGCGAGATCGCTATCAGAATAATCCGTGCGTGCAGAGAGCTCGGCATAAAGACGGTAGCCGTATATTCTACAGCCGACAAGACTGCGCTTCACGCCCAGATAGCCGACGAAGCAATATGCATAGGTCCTGCCGCATCAAAGGACAGCTATCTTAACTCGAAGGCTCTGCTTGCCGCCTGTGAGATAACAGGCGCTCAGGCTATACACCCCGGCTTTGGCTTTCTTTCCGAGAACAGCCATTTTGTACGCCTTTGCGATAAGTGCGGAATAAAGTTCATCGGTCCCGGTGCTGACGCTATGGACGCAATGGGCGACAAGGCAAACGCCAAGAAGACCATGATAGAAAACGATGTTCCCGTTGTTCCCGGCTCCGACGGCGTTGTCGAAACGATTGAAGAAGCTAAGGAGATTGCCGACAGGATAGGCTATCCCATAATGGTAAAGGCAAGCGCAGGCGGCGGCGGACGAGGCATAAGACTTGTAGAAAAGCCCGAAGAGCTTGAAGCGGCTATCACCGCCGCAAAGCAGGAGGCAAAACAGTTCTTCGCAAACGATGACATATACATCGAGAAGTTCATAGTTAATCCGAGACATATCGAGATACAGCTTCTTGCCGACGAACACGGAAATGTAATATATCTCGGCGAGCGTGACTGTTCTTTACAGCGCCGCAATCAGAAGGTGCTTGAAGAAAGTCCCAGCCCCGTTATGACCGAAGACCTCCGCAGAAGAATGGGAGAGGCGGCAGTAAGAGCCGCAAAGGCGTGCGGCTATTCAAACGCAGGAACGGTAGAGTTCCTTGTGGATAAGGACCTCAACTTCTACTTTATGGAGATGAACGCAAGAATACAGGTCGAGCATCCCGTTACCGAGATGGTAACAGGCGTAGACCTTGTAAAAGCGCAGATAAACATTGCCGCAGGGCTCCCCCTCCCGTATAAGCAGGAGGATATAAAGCTCACCGGCCATGTAATAGAGTGCCGTATCAATGCGGAAGAGCCCAAGAACAACTTCCGCCCGTGTCCCGGCTGTATCAAGTCCATACATATGCCCGGCGGATTCGGAGTAAGGATCGACACTGCGGTATATCAGGGCTATGAGATACCTCCCTATTATGACAGCATGATAGCAAAGGTGCTGGTAAAAGGCACAGACAGGAAAGAAGCAATACAGAAGATGAAAGTCGCACTTGCGGAGTTCCTTGTCGAAGGTATCAATACCAATATAGATTTTCAGCTGAATCTTTTGCGTGACGAGGATGTCGAAAGCGGAAACTTTGACATAGGCTTCCTTAACCGCAAGGATCTGACGAATTATTGATAAAGCCACAAGCAAACGAAAAGGCGGTGCTATAATTGTTAGAAGATCTGTTTAAAATGGTCAAGGACCGTTTTAACGATGAAAAAGAAGAGCAGTCGCAGGCAAAAGCTCCGGAGATACCGAAGGATCTGCTGTTCAAATGCCCTCGCTGTCAGAGCGTGTTCTATATGGACGAGTTTGAAAAGCGCAAGAAGACCTGTCCGACCTGTAACTACCACGCAAGACTGTCGGCAAAAGAGCGTCTTGATATCACGGCGGACAAAGACAGCTTCAAGCCCTTTGACGAGAATATGACCTCGCTCAATCCTATCTCCTTCCCCGATTATGAGAAGAAGATTAAAGGAATGCAGGAAGCTACGGGACTTAATGACGCAGTAGTTACCGGCGAGTGTACCATAAGAGGCTACCGTGCCGTTATCGGTATAATGGACTCCAACTTTATGATGGCGAGCATGGGAAGCGTTGTAGGCGAGAAGATAACAAGAGCGTTTGAATATGCGACCGAGCATAAACTGCCCGTGATACTGTTTACCGCTTCGGGCGGAGCAAGAATGCAGGAGGGCATAATTTCCCTTATGCAGATGGCTAAGACAAGCGGTGCGGTAAAACGCCACAGCGACGCAGGCGGTCTTTATATCACCGTTCTGACCGATCCGACAACAGGCGGCGTCACAGCGTCGTTTGCAAGTCTGGGAGATATAATCCTTGCAGAACCTAAGGTGCTGGTCGGATTTGCCGGAAGAAGAGTTATCCAGGATACGATAAAGCAGAAGCTGCCCGATGACTTCCAGACGGCTGAGTTCCTGCTGGAAAGCGGTTTTGTCGATGCGATAGCCGACAGACGCTCTATGCGTAAAACGCTGTCGAATATCCTCAGACTTCATAACTACAAAAAAATCGGCGCAAACTGGCAGCACGGTTGAAAGGACGAATGAGAAATGTCAAATCTGACCGCTACACAGCATCTTGAGATAATCAGAGAAAAAAACCGTCCTACGGTAAATGATTATATTCCTGCTATATTCAATCATTTCGCCGAGTTTCACGGTGACCGTCATTTCGGTGACGATGCGGCTATAATGGCAGGTATAGCAACGCTGAACAGCACTCCCGTTACCGTCATAGCACAGGTAAAGGGAAGAAACCTGGACGAAAATAAAAAGTCGAACTTTTCCATGCCTCACCCCGAGGGTTACAGAAAAGCGCTGAGACTTGCATATCAGGCGGAAAAATTCCACCGCCCCGTTATCTGCTTTGTTGATACTCCCGGCGCATTCTGCGGAGTAGACGCAGAAAAGAGAGGACAGGGCGAAGCGATAGCAAAGAATATCGCCGAGTTTATGACGCTGAAGACTCCCGTTATTTCGGTTGTACTGGGTGAAGGCGGAAGCGGCGGTGCGCTTGCCCTTGCGGTATGCGACGAGCTTGCAATGCTTGAGCACGCATTATATTCGGTAATTTCTCCGAGAGGCTTCGCTTCGATATTATGGAAGGACCCTTCAAGAGAAAAAGAGGCAGCCGACCTTATGAAGATCACAGCAGACGACCTTTACAGCTTCGGCGTATGCGATAAGATAATCCCTGAGCCTGTAGGCGGCGCACATACAGACCCTGCACAGACGGCGGAAAATATATCCGAGTATCTGATAAGCGCAGTTGAACGGCTGTCAAAACTCGACATCCCTACCCTGCTTGACAACAGATACAAGAAGTTCCGCAAGATAGGTGTGTTCAGCGAATAAGCGCAAAAAACGGCTTATCTTTAGTGCAAATGCACAATATGCTGTCAGACGGACAAAAAGTTGTGCAAAGTGTAGAAAACCTACGCTTAAATTAATAAAATTTTATAATTTATTTGTTATAAATACGACTTGATTATTTCGGCATTATGCCGTATAATATTAACGAAAGAAAATTTCTTTGAAAAAACGGAGGAGATTTCAAATGGTATTTGATAAGGTAAAGAAGATAATCATTGATCAGCTTGATGTTGAAGAGGATAAGGTTACTGAAGCAGCAAGCATCACAGACGACCTCGGCGCTGACTCATTAGATGTTGTTGACCTCGTTATGAGCTTTGAAGAAGAGTTCGATATCGAGATCCCCGATGATCAGGTTGAAAAGATCAAGACTGTCGGTGACATCGTTAAGTTCATCGAAGAAAAGGTTGACTGATCACACACTTGCTTTTAGCATTATCAGCCGTATTTGTTGAACAGATACGGCTTTTTTTCTGTAAGGAGGGCTTTGCGTATGAATGCCGTATGTTTTACCGGACACAGAAAGATAGATTGTCCGGATATGTATGCGCTGAAAACTCTGCTTGACAGTACGATATGCGGACTTGTAAAGAGAGGCGTTACCGACTTTTACTGCGGCGGCGCACTCGGCTTTGACACTATGTGTGCGCATATGATACTGTATCTTAAAAAGCGCAAGGCACTCGGGATAAAACTGCATCTTGTACTCCCCTGCTCAAACGAGGAGCAGACAAGAAACTGGAGCTACAACGACAAGCAGGAGTTCTATGCCATACTGATGGCGGCAGACGATGTCGAGTATATCGGCTCGGAATATACAAAGGACTGTATGAAACGCCGCAATGCGAGAATGATAGAGCTGTCTGACGGCTGTGTGTGCTACTACGACGAATCCGTCGGAAGAAGCGGCACGGGACAGACGGTGAGGATGGCTGAGAGTAAGGGCATAGAGATAATTAATCTGTTTGCGATGGCATAAAGACAGAACGGAACGAGTCGGTCTCGCTCCGTTTTTTTGTTATCCTTGCAAAAAAAGCACCCGCAAAAAGCAGGTGCAAATCATAATAAACAAAGCAAAA